>JAHDBS010000508.1 GCA_020630225.1 Anaerolineales bacterium
TGATTGTTGTGACTGAAAACGACCTGCTTCGGCAGCCAATGCCAGCGCTAGCGGGATGGACGCTGCGACACAGTTGCCATAGTCGGCCAAAATGTTCATGTAGGCGTCATCCGGCCAAGAAAAGTGTTCCGCCATTCGCAACCCAACCTTACTTGGCTGATGCGGCACAATCAGATCAAAATCACCTGTACCGTTGACTAGATTAGGGTCAATCGCCGCTAAGAATTTTGGCAGATACAACGCCACCAACCGCAAAACATTTGGGCCTTGCATGTGAAACAAGTTGTCTTCTGGGGTCGTCTCCGCTCCATTTGGATGCAGTTTTGTGCCGCCACCTCTAATCTCGGTTGTCTTCGCGCCACGACTATAGGTTTCAAAACGCTGGCATGTCACGCCAGAAGTCGCTGTTGGATCAGCACTCAACACGATTGCCGCAGCGGCATCCCCCAATAGAGATGCACTTTCGGGTTCGTCAAAGTTGATGCCGACACTGGCGATGTCAGCCGAGACAATCAAAATGTGTTGATGTTGACCAGTGTGCAGCAAGGTTGCAGCAAGGTGAAAGCCACGCAAGAAACTCATACACGTCGCGTGAATTGAAAAAGCAGGAATACCACTCTTCGCTAAGCCAAGCTCACGCTGTAACAACACCGCCCCATCTGGAATGGCTTGCTCTTGTGTTCCAGACGCATTGATGATGAGATCAAGGTCACTAGCCGCTAGCCCTGCATCGGCTAGTGCTTTTTGGGCCGCCGCCGCGCCAAGCACCGAGTTGGCTTCCGTAGTTACCCAGTGCCGTTTGCGAACGCCGTTATGCTCCCAAATCCATGCTTCGTCTAGGCCACAGCGTGTTGCGACTTCAGCATTCGTCACGATCCGTGGCGGCACATACCACCCAATCCCCGAGATTCGGCAGGCAAGTTCGATGTTAGGCGCGTTGGTAGATGTCATGGCTCTTTGTGCAGTGAGTAGGTAATAAAACGATGTCTGGATTCTTTTCAATTAGCAATCGCAAGTGGGCTTGCGTTGCACGATAAGCAGTTACATCGTGAATAATCCGTTTCGAAATAACCGTCGGTTGTAATTGTTGCGTCAGTTCAGCCTGTGTCCAGCAGGCATCGCCAATTGCAAAGACTTGTCGTGCCTGTTGATCCCGAAAGTAAACACCAAGTTGTCCCGGTGCATGTCCCGGTAATGGCACAATCCAAACTGATTGATCTTGAAACAAATCGAGCGCCCTCGACATTGGTGTCAGGCTCGATGGAACACTTGCTGCGCCATGGAACTGCAATCTCTTTACTCGTGCTAAGAAATCATCTGGAAACAACGCTGGTAAGACGGCCTGCTTTACAGCAGACGCACCTGTCAAACTCAGTGTAGCCGATACGGCTTGCTCGGTTACATAAATCACCGCATCGGGAAAATCTAGCAAGCCGCCAACATGGTCAGCATGTAAATGCGTCAAAATGATCCAACGAATTGCATTAGGCTGAATCCCTAACTGTTGTAACTGCACTCGTACCGATTGCTCTGGCCGAAACTGCACCGGCGTTGCCCATCGATACGCACGGTACGGCAGCCGTTGAGACGCATCGAAAAAATGCTGACTATAGCCAGTGTCAATAAGGCCATAGCCATGCACTGGATGATTCAGCAGCAAAACAGTTGCTGGAAAGTAAACCATTCGCCAGCGCCCAGACGTGAATACCGTGCGCTCAATTGCCGAACATGTCCCAGCTGTTAGCGAGATACACTCAATTTGCATATTGCTTTAGCGTGATAGACACGCCGGCCTCTGTTGAATATTTTGGTGCATACCCAAGCACATCGCGTGCAGCGGAAATGTCTAAGGTTTGGGTTAGCCCTAAAACGCTGACGCTATAGCGCGTTAGCAAAGGTTCATTTGGCAGACGCCCAACCCGCCAGATCAATTCCATGAAACCTGCAATTCGCATTGCAGTTGCATATGAGAGTTGACGTTCGATCAATGGCAGCTCTAATTCTGTGCCAATCAGCTGCAACAATTGCCAGAGATTGCATGGCGTGCCGTCTGCGATATTGAAAACACGCTGGGCAGGGGCCTCAACCGCCACCGCTAATTCAATCGCATCCAGCAAATTTTCAATATACGTCAGGTCAGCCACATTATCGCCAGTGCCAATTTGAGGCAAGCGCTGCTTTGCCATTCGATCAATCAAACGCGGTAGTAATGCTTGGTCACCGGGACCATAAATAGCCCGGGGCCGCAGAGTAATGTGATCTACAGAGCTGTCAATCACAATGCTTTCAGCCTGCCGTTTTGTCTGAACGTAATAATTCGGAAAGCGGTCTGGCAGCGGATCATTTTCACGCACATCTTGACGACTGTCTAAGCAAAAGTAAAGGGATGGCGTGGAGATATGCACCAAGCGTTTGATGTCAGCTGATTGACAGGCTGCCACTAAGGTCTGGGTTGCGATGACATTGGCTGCGTGAAATTCAGGGAATGGCCCCCAAACATCGCTTTTCGCTGCCGAATGAACAACGTAGTCAACCTGAGAAACAAGCTGTTCAACAAAGTCCTTGTCAGTCAAATCACCAACTTGGACCTGGACTTGTGTCTCTGCTTGCAATGTCCCTGCTTTGACCTGATTTCGTCCAGTCGCCAAGACTGAAACACCATTTGCAGCAAGTCGCCTGACGAACGCGCCACCTACAAATCCGGTTGCACCACTCACAAGCACAGTCTGATCTTTCAGCCCATCAGGCATCCAACGCGTCTCCGTTCCATTCGATGTCAAGCGTAGACGCTGCTTGCAAAGAACAGCGATGTCGCAAGGCTAACAGTCCTAGTTCAGCCATGCTCACAAACTGCCCCCAACGTGGCCTAGGGTCGCCCTCCTCTAAAACCACAGATCGGCTTTCCTGATTGACTTGTAAATAATGTCGATATTTATCACGATCCCCCCATCTGCTTGGGCCATATAGCTGAAG
>JAHDBS010000509.1 GCA_020630225.1 Anaerolineales bacterium
CCATGTACACCCTAACCCCTGAACAACTCAACCATTTCAACGAAAAAGGCTTTCTCATCCTTGAAAACGTGTTGTCAGATGATGACATCGCGCATATTCGGACGGAGTATGAAGCCATTTTAGATCGCGAAGCCCCACGTTTGGTCGCGGAAGGCAAACTGTCACAGACCTATGCCGAGCTGCCATTTGAAGACCGCTATACCAAGATTCTGTTTGAATTAGAGGATATGTATGCGATCTACCAGCACTTGGATATTTCGCTGCCCCTGCTGCAAGACATGCCGGAAGATGCGAGCTTGAATGCTGGGCCAGAAGTTTTCAATCGCTTGCTGACCAACGCCAACATCCTAGATATTTCTGAAGCCATTTTGGGCACGTCAGAGCTGTATAGCAATCCGGTGCAGCACACGCGCATCAAGCCGCCAGCAGCGGCGCTGCCACAAAGCAACCTTGACTCAAATGTTGCCAAAACGGCTTGGCATCAGGATGAAGCTGTGCTGACCGCAGATGCCGATGACATCAATATTCTCACCGTGTGGGTGGCCATGACAGAGGCGACAGTGCACAATGGCTGCATGATGGCCGTTGAAGGCAGCCATATCAAAGAAGTCACCATGCATTGCCCTGGTAACCACATTTCAAGCTCTGCTGAGATCTATATTCCAGAAAACTTGATTGAACAAGACAAGGTTGTGCCTTTGGAAGTGGGCAAAGGTGGCGTTGTGTTGCTGCATCAGAAGACGGAGCACGCGTCTTACGCGAACAATTCTGACGCCATTCGCTGGAGCTTTGACTTGCGTTACCAACCAGTGGGTCAAAAGACAGGCCGTGAAGTCTTCCCCGGTTTTGTCGCTCGCAGTGCCGAAGCCCCTGAAAACGTGCTAGATGACGCCGCCGCTTGGGCCAAGTCTTGGACAGACACCCGCGACAGCATCGTTGCTGGTAAACACGTACCCTTCAACGAACGCTGGTTGCCGTACAGTCGGCATCAGCTGTGCGCGTAGACAGTTGACAGAATAGGACGCGGACGAGGCAAGACGAAAGCGGATAGGTACTGTTTATTCGCGTTTTCCGCGCTCGTCCGCGTCTTATAAAAAACTATGATCCAACACATTACAGACGACCTCTACCAAATTGGCGAGCACGTCCAAAACGAATATGGCTATGAAGCCATCCTGACGTATGTCATGCTCAACGACGGTAACCCAATTCTGATCGATTGTGGCTCACACATTCACCGCGATTCGGTCATGGCGCAGTTGAACGAGCTGTTGGGTGACGCCGTGCCAGAGTATCTATTTTTGACGCACTCTGAGTTGCCGCATGCCGGTAACATTGCCGCCGTTGCTGACAAATGGCCTAACATCAAAGTGATTGTGTCCAACGTGATGCTGCCCTACATTGAAGTGCTGCCCGTCTTACCGCTGGAGCAGATCACCCAAGTCGTGCCGGGCACCAAGATCGAATTCCCAACCCGCACGATTGAATTTGTAGACGCGCTGCTCAAAGACCAACCCGGCTCACACTGGATTCACGATCCACGCACAGGGGCGCTCTTCACAGGCGACGGCTTTGGCTACTTCAACGCGGAAGCTGACATCCAAACGCTGCCTGCCACGGCAGCAGAGGCCGTGACTGAAACCGCCTTTGCGCAGTATCACAAAGTGGCTTTCCGCTTTCTACAGTGGATCAGCCCTGAACGTCTCGCTGTTGATTTACGCAAAATGTTCACCAAACGCAACGTCCAAGTCATCGCCCCGATCCACGGCAACGCCATTCGCGGCGACATCGACGGTCACTTAGACCGCATGATCGCGGCGTTAGGCACCGTGAAAGCGAGCTATCAATAAAACGATGAAACCAACTGACACTCTCAAAGAAGCCCGCGTGTTTGGCGCAGGCCTTGAACGCGTGGCCGTCCGGGCAATTACGCCCAATATTTTCTGGCTTACGCACTGTCTTGGTGACCTTGCCAAAGACTATTACAAAGAATACTTTGCGCTGTTGCCGAATGCAGAAGACTACGCTGGCGGACGCATTGTGGACTATCCATTTTCTGCGTTCCTCATTGTGGACGAAAAGTCATTATTGATTGACACCTGCGGGCCAAAGCAGCAAGCCGCTTTCTTAGATGCCGTGCAATTTTGCCTCGACGGGCGCGATTTAGACTACATCTGGATTAGTCATGTCGAACTGCCGCACGCGGGTAACACAGGGGCGCTCAAGCGCATTTGGAACGATGCCCAAGTGGTGACCGTGGCTGGTGGCGAAAACTATGACCTGCACGGGCTAGAAAATGCGCTGACCGTTGCTCCAGGAGAAACCTTTGAACTAGGCGAGCACACCGTCGAAATGGTGGACGCCCTGTTTGTAGATCACGGTTTGTCTCAATGGCTCTACGAACAGAAAACGGGCTTTATGTTCACCGCTGACTGGGCGCACAATCTGCACGAACCTGACCTGTGCCACTGCTTCCAATTTATGGATGAAATGCTCGCCACTGGCTACGATGAAGGCACCTTGGTCGAAGACATCAAGGTCAATGCGTGGTATCAGTTCCCGTGGTTAGCGTGGTGTGACGGCGAAGAATTGTGCGAAGCCATTGACAAGCTGTTTGCGCAATATGACGTGCGCATTCTGGCCCCAAGTCATGGCAATCCCATTCGCAAAGACTTCAAAAGCTTCATCCCAATGATCCGCGACGGCATGAAGCGCGCGGCTGAAATGCCGTTCTCGCACGTGTTATAGAGCTTGCTGCGGACGAGGGAGACGAGATAGAGTGTTGTGTTTAGCATCTTTTCTGTCTCCCTTGTCTGCTGGACACGGCGCTCACCCCCGCTGAGCTTCTACGCTCCACTTTCCTGCGCCACTAATTCCTCGGGCGCGGGTTATTACATCTGACACACTACCTCATTTAGTAACCAACAACCACATAGGGAGAGAACTATGGCTAGTCAACTTGATCCAGTCG
>JAHDBS010000510.1 GCA_020630225.1 Anaerolineales bacterium
AAAATACACGCGCTGAAATATTACAAACTGCGCAGCGCCTATTTTTTGAACGCAGTTATGAAAAAACGTCTGTTCAACACATCATCGATGAAATTGGGATTGCAAAGGGCACGTTTTATCATCATTTCAAGTCAAAGAGCGCTCTACTCAACGCGCTCATTGAGCAAGGAATGGCAGCACAGATGGCGATCCTGCAACCCATTGTGGAGGCAGACGGGCTAGATGCAATTTCAAAAATCAATCGGATGTTTGCAGAAACCTCACAGTGGAAAACTGCAAATAAAAAGATGCTGCAAACGCTGTCCAAGACGTTGTATCGCGAAGAAAACCTTGCGTGGCGCGAACGCGCAAAAGCGCAAAGTTATGCGATTGTCGTTCCAAAATTAGCGCAAATTGTGCGCCAAGGAATCGCCGAAGGGCAGTTTGATACGCACTTTCCTGACCAAGCGGCAAGGATGATCTTGTCAATCAATACAAACTTGTCAGACGCAATCGCCAGCAAAATGCGTAATCCAGAATTGGAAATAGCAGCAGAACACATTGTTGAAATTGTGAATGCGAATCACAATGCAATCGAACGCATTTTAGGCGCACCACCAAACTCAATCCAAATGCTAGATCCGGCTTTCGTGCTGCAATGGTTCGAAACGGATGCGCCTGAAAAAACTTCTATGGGAGGAAATTAAATCATGGCACCTGAACTCACCCTTGATCGACCAGTATCGATCATGTCAAAGAGATTTCACGCGAATAAAGCGGAATACTACAAACTCTTGCGCGAACAAGAACCCGTCCATCATGGACGGATGATGGGGCCGGTCAAAGCAACGTTTTTGTCAAAATATGACGACTGTGTTGCCATGCTCAAAGACCCGCGCTTTGTGCGTGACCGCCGCAAGGCAACCGGTGGCAGAAACAAAATGCCATTCCCATTACCTAAGGGCGTACAGGCCATGACGCAAAGCATGATTTTGGAGGACGACCCAGAACATTATCGGTTGCGCACCTTAGTCCATAAGGCATTCACGCCGAAGCGTCTACGTTACTTAGACGTACGCATCGACGAAATCACTAACGAACTTCTTGACGGTCTAGAACCGCAGGGGACTGTTGACCTGATGAAACATTACAGTCTGCCTATTCCGGTAACAGTAATTCAAGAGATGCTAGGCATTGATGCCGAAGATATGCCAATGTTTCAAAATGGGCTGACAGCGCTTACGGATGGGATGAACGGCATCACCATGCTACGCACCTTTGTCTGGGACATGCCAAAAGTGACGAAGTTCACAGAATATGTCATTGATAAAAAGCGCGCCAATCCTGGAGATGATATTTTGACAGCGCTTGTTGAAGCCGAAGAAGACGGCGACCGTCTCTCTCAGCAAGAGCTCATTGCAATGGTCTATTTATTGATCTTTGCTGGTTTTGAAACCACAGTGCATCTCATTTCAAATGCAGTGCTGACCTTGCTACAACATCCAGATCAGCTAGCGTTGTTACGCAACAATATGGAACTGATGGACAGCGCTATTGAAGAAATATTGCGCTTTGCAGGGCCAATTGAAAGCACTAAACCGCAATATGCGACCGAAGACGTTGAAATTCGCGGCACGCTCATCAAAAAAGGGACCATGGTTATGCCATTGTTTGGCGCTGCCAACCGTGACCCAGATGTGTTTGAAAATCCAGATGTATTTGATATCACCCGCAAAAACAACAAGCATCTTGGCTTTGGACAAGGCATCCACTATTGCTTAGGTGCGCCGCTTGCTCGCATGGAAGCCAAGCAAGCACTGAAGAATTTGTTGACGCGAAATCCAAATTTGCAGTTAGCGATTCCAGACTCAGAGATTGAGTGGCAACGTATCCCAGCATGGCATCGGTTGAAGCAGTTGCCGGTGACGTTTGGGTAAGGCTAATGAGTAACGAGTAAAGAGTAAAGAGTGATTTTTACTCTCCGTTTGAGATGAACACCTTAGTCTCTAAATGCGCTTAGCTACGAAGCTATCGTGGCAGCACAGGCTTCACTAATCACTAATCACTCGTCTCAATGAAACCTTCCCAGAAATGGAACACCCGCTACGCGCGTGAAGGCGCAGAGTGGACTACTCGCCCACCCAATCGCTTTTTAGTTGAGCAACAACAGTTGTTACCAACCTCCGGCCTTGCACTTGATGCAGGCGCAGGGGTTGGTAACAATAGCGTTTTTCTAGCTAACCATGGCCTACACGTCATCGCATTAGACGTATCTGTCGTTGGGCTTGGTTTTCTAAGGCACCGCGCCGTTGAAAATAGTCTCTCCATAGACTGCGCCGCGATGAACCTTGCACAACCCTGGTTACCCTCTGACACCTTTGATGTCATCATCAATTTCAATTTCTTAGAACGCGCGCTTTTTGCGGAGTATCGCAAAGCGTTGAAAGTTGGTGGGATATTGCTGTTTTCCACATTTGTACAGCCAACACCAGATGCCCCACGCGAAAGCTTTTTCCTAAAACCTAAGGAGCTGTTGACGGCGTTTTCGGAATTTGAGGTGTTGCATAGTAGCCAGAATAGCTACTTTCATCAGCGGTCGGGGACAACGCGCTGGGTGGAGAATTTTGTGGGGCGGAAATCTTAACGCGGAGACACAGAGAACGCAGAGAGTTATAAGAGTACTCCGCGCCTTCTGCGTCTCCGCGTTGAATCTTTATTTAAAAGTCGGCGGATTCGGCTCCACAACAAACCAAATAAAGTACACAATCACCCCTAAAATGGTGGCGATCATATATAGGCTATAGGCCGCACGCATCCAGATTTTCCAGTTATTGAACTGCATAAATTTTGGCACTAAGCCATGCCCCCGCAGCACGACAAACCAGCCGATGATGACTGCAATAACCCCAAAGAAAGCATGCGCCATTGTAATTTGATAGAAGATTGGAAGCCGCGGCCCACCGTTGTCACGCACGACAAAATCGCGAAACGG
>JAHDBS010000511.1 GCA_020630225.1 Anaerolineales bacterium
GTGTGTTTGAAATATGGCATATTCTCTGGCGCAAGCTGATTGAAATGCGCTTCTAAGTCATGCCGTACAGTCGGGTCAGCATTTTCATTCAAGGCCAGTGACGCCGACGTATGCTGAATGAAAAAGTGCGCCAGTCCAACCTGAATCTGCGCAAGTTCTGGGACTTGCCGTAAAATCTCGGCTGTCACCAAGTGAAATCCACGTGATTTTGCGGAAAGGTGAATTGTTGTTTGAAACCAAGTCATAAGCAAAAAAGTTGATCCTAGCGCGGTAAGTTTAGAATTTCAATTATCCTAACTGTCAACTGTCAACTGTCAACTGTCAACTGTCAACTGTCAACCAATGCCTTCAATCGCCATCATTGGCGGCGGCCCAGCTGGGCTCATTGCCGCAGAAACATTACTTGCTGCTGGCCAACCCGTCACGCTTTATGAAGCGATGCCATCGGTTGGGCGCAAGTTTCTGATCGCCGGCAATGGGGGCTTGAACCTCACACATTCTGAACCTTATGCAGCCTTTGTCGCGCGCTATGGGAATCGGGCAGCGCAACTGCGTCCGTATCTAGCGCAGTTCACGCCAGATGATTTACGTGACTGGGTGCATGAATTTGGAATCGAGACGTTTGTTGGGTCGTCTGGGCGCGTGTTCCCGGCTGAGATGAAAGCAGGGCCATTACTGAGCGCCTGGAAGAAACGTTTACTGGCGAGTGGCTTAGTGTTGAAAACAAAGCATCGCTGGCTGGGCTGGACTAACACTGGCGAGTTGCGCTTTACAACACCGGATGGTGAAACCAACGTCACAGCAGATGCGACGTTACTGGCCTTGGGTGGGGCTAGCTGGCCGCAAACCGGGTCCGACGGACAGTGGGTCGATCTCCTTGCGGAGAAGCAAGTCCCGCTTACTCCAATGCAGCCCGCGAATTGTGGCTTTGAACGCCAATGGTCGCCACATTTCCAATCTCAGTTTGCGGGTAGTCCAATCAAGTCAGTCACCCTGACATTTGGCGACTTCCAACGCAGAGGTGAATTTATCGCTACGGAGTACGGCATCGAAGGCAGTCTGATCTACGCTGTTTCTGCTCACCTACGCGATGCGATTACGCGTGAAGGCCAAGCAACCATCCAGCTTGACCTTACCCCTGATTATTCGCTAGACACCGTCAAGACTAAACTCACTCAGCGTGGCTCTAAATCGCTATCGTCTTTTTTGAAACAGGCGCTGGGACTAAGCAAAGTCAAAATCAACCTGCTGTATGAAATTGGCGACAAAACGCAATTTAGCAATCCAGACTACCTTGCACCTTTACTCAAGGCATTGCCTCTTGATCTCGACGCACCGCGGCCCATTGCCGAAGCAATTAGCGTCAACGGCGGCGTCGCGTTTGCTGCGCTAACCCCAGACCTTATGCTAACGTCCTTGCCGGGTACATTCTGTGCTGGCGAGATGTTAGACTGGGAAGCGCCAACCGGTGGATATTTACTGACAGCTTGTTTTGCAACTGGCAAATCGGCTGCAGTCGGTATGCGCAACTACTTAGATAAAATTGCAGCTAAAAGCTAAAAGCTAAAAGCGATGGCGTTGGTTGTCGTCATTTCCGCGAATATATTAGCCATCAGCCGATTAGCCCTTAGACCTCCATGATCCGTATCACCCAACTCAAACTTCCGCTTGATCACTCTGAAGACGCGCTGCACAAAGCCGTACTCACTAAGCTGCGCATTCAGCCAGAACAGCTCAAGAATTTCACGATCTTTCGGCGTGGCTATGATGCCCGCAAAAAGGATCGGATTTTACTGATTTACACGATTGACTGCGAAGTGGCCGATGACGTGGCGTTGCTCAAGCGACATCGTAAAAACCGTGAGATCAATGCGACGCCGGACACCAGTTACAAATATGTTGCTAAAGCGCCAGATGATCTGACCGAACGTCCGATTGTGATCGGCACGGGGCCGTGTGGGTTGTTTGCGGCGTTATTGCTGGCCCAAATGGGCTTCAAGCCGATTGTGTTGGAGCGTGGCAAAGCCGTGCGCGAACGCACGGTTGACACCTTTGGGTTTTGGCGAAAGCGCGAACTCAACACGGAATCCAACGTGCAGTTTGGTGAAGGGGGCGCGGGCACGTTTTCAGACGGCAAGCTTTACAGCCAAACGAAGGATGTCAACAACCGTGGGCGGAAGGTGCTGACAGAGTTTGTCAACAATGGTGCCAACCCAGAGATTTTGTATGTCAGCAAACCGCACATTGGTACGCTGCGCTTGGTCAAGATCGTGGAAGAAATGCGCAATACCATTATTGATCTTGGGGGAGATATTCGCTTTGAAACCAAGGTTGATGAAATTCTGATCGAGCAGGGGGAAGTACAGGGCGTGAAGCTTGCCAATGGCGCTGTGCTTCAGTCGCGTTTTGTCGTGGCCGCGATTGGGCATAGCGCGCGCGATACGTTCCAAATGCTGTATGACAAAGGGGTATACATCGAGCCGAAGCCATTTTCAATTGGCGTTCGTATTGAACATCCCCAGTCGGTGATTGATAAAGCGCGGTTTGGCCCAAATGCAGGCAATAAAATCCTCGGCGCTGCGGATTACAAGTTGGTGCACCATGCAACCAATGGCCGTTCAGTCTATAGCTTCTGTATGTGTCCTGGCGGCACAGTGGTTGCGGCAGCGTCTGAAGAAGGTGGTGTAGTGACCAATGGCATGAGCCAGTATTCACGCCGCGAACGCAATGCGAATAGCGCGATTGTGGTTGGCATCACCCCTGAACAGGATTATCCAGAGCATCCGCTGGCAGGCATCGATTTACAGCGTGATCTTGAAAAGTTGGCGTTTGAATTGGGTGGACGTACGTATGACGCCCCTGCACAGTTAGTTGGTGATTTTCTGGCGGGCGAGCCATCTACCGATCAACGCTCGGCAACGCCGTCTTACACGCCGGGAATCAAGCTGACAGATTTGTCACAGTTG
>JAHDBS010000512.1 GCA_020630225.1 Anaerolineales bacterium
AACCACTGCACCTCATCACGGATGCTTTCGGCGGTGGGGCGAAAGTTGGCAGAGAGGTCACGTTGGGCTTTTTTAGAGGAACTGATGATCCCTTCATTCAATGTGCCAACCAACACACGCGTGGCTTGGGGCGGATTTCCAGTCAGCTTAGAAATAATTTCCATCACCCATGCATAGGTCCAGATCATAAAGAACGGCATTGTGAAGGCAGGTGGTTTGACTCCGCCAGCCTCAGCAGCCAGCTTTGCAATCTCTGCCACTTTGGTAGGATGCCCTGTAACACAGTAGGCCTCACCAGATTCACCTTGGTCAATTGCATTGACCATTGCCGCGGCAACATCGCGTACATCGACATAGTTAATCACGCCCGGTGGGGTTGCCGGTAACTTTTGCTGTAGCACCTCAATCAACATCTTTCCCATGCCTGTTGGGCCATTGTCACCAGGACCAATAATGGCACCCGGTCGAATAATAATCACCCGCATATCCGGATGATTTGGCAACCAGTTGGCTAACGCTTCTTCAGACCGAATTTTGCTTTGAAAATACTGATTGGGCGTGGTGTGGTTGAAGCCAGAGGTTTCGTCTGAGGTGCCGCTTGGCGCAGGGCCAACGACTCCGCTAGAACTGACATAAATGACATTATGAACGCCCTGTGCTTTCGCAGCCTCTAGTAGTGCAATGGTGCCGTCTACGTTGATGCGCTGCAGCATTGTCGCGGCGGCTTCATCGACCCCGTTATATTCTTTGAAATAGGCTGCAATGTGATAGACAACATCACAGTCTGCTAGTTCTGCGGCAAAGGCCGGAATGTCTAGCATATCGCCCACAACAATTTCGGCATTGGTATTGCCGAGAATCTTTTTTCCTTTCGCTTGCGTCCGCGCCATTGCTTTCACGGCATAGCCTTTCGCTAACAATTGACGCACCACTTCACTGCCTAACAGCCCCGTGCTGCCAGTCACAAATGCTTTCATCGTTTTATCTCCCAACGGTGGATTTTGTTCATCTTCGATATAATGATGTTTATTCTTATATTTATTTCAAAATATGAATATTATTCATGTTTTGTAGACTCAGTATATACACCTTTTGGTCAATTGACCACACCTTATGCGCAGATACCCCAAACAGGCCCGCAGTAAAGCTAAAGTAGCCGCGATTGTAGACGCTGCCACGCAGCATTTCTTAGCACACGGTTACGACGCCTTAAGCACGGCAGATGTTGCCAAGGCTGCCAACGTTTCAGTTGGGACGCTATATCAATTTTTCGATAACAAAGATGATTTGATGCATGCGATTGCCGAAGAGCATTTAGCGCACATGGAAGCCTTTCAGGCGGAGTTGTTTGGCCCAGATGCCATTTACGTGCCGCCTCACATTTTGGTCAGTCGCTCCATTGATTGGTTAGTGCAGCACAATATGGTCAACCCAACCTATGAGCAAATTTTTGGTGGGTCGTGGGGCGACGAAAGCCTAATGCAGCTGCAAGAAACGGCCATGGGTGGCATTGTAACGGGGCTAGCCACGGTCATTCGGCACCATGCGCCAGACTTACCAGCGGCAGATGTTCAAGTAGGCGCATCTCTACTGGTATACACCACCAAAACAATGTTTATGCTGTTGAGCCAAACACCTGAAGCCGCACATCCATTAGTGATTCAGCAGACCAAACAAATGATGCTGGCGCACTTCAAGACGTTGGTCAATCAGACTTCGGTTGAAGGATGATGGTGAAGTAAATCCTTGCAAGTCCCAGCCCAGTCTGGAAAATCAAAAACAAATCCTTCTTCTAATAAGCGCCCTGGCACAACACGGCGACTTTTTAACAGTAGTTCTGTCTCAGTCGCCATAAAAAATGCTCCGATTTCCAACATCCATTTAGTGGCAGGTAATCCAATTGGAACGCGGGCCGTTTCGCGTAGAATGCGCATAAAGTCTTTGTTTGGTAGCGGTGCTGGTGCGGCTAAATTGACTGCGCCCTTTATATCTTCAGTCTCAATTAAGAAATCTAGGGCGCGAACAAAGTCTTGTCCATGAATCCAAGAGATGTATTGTTGACCATTTCCATTTCGACCACCTAAGCCTTTGCGGGTTAGCCCTAGTAATACATCAAATACACCGTCTTTGTCTGGACTCATGACCATTGCTGCACGGAGCAGAACGAGTCTAGTATTAGGTAGGTCAGCTGCGTTGGCTGTGGCCTCCCAAGACTTTGCGACATCAATGCTAAATGCCCACTTTGGGTCAGCGTTGGGGTTATGCTCATCACCAATAATGCCAGTCGCTTCGTCATTGGGCGCATCAAATCGATGGGCGTAAATAGTAGCGGTGCTAGCTTGAAGCCAGACCTTAGGCGGCGCTGATGCGTTTTGGATTGCAATGCCAATGGCGTGTGTTGAGTCGATACGGGATTGCTTAATGAGGCGTTGATTTTCGGCATTGTAACGACAGTTCACGCTACGTCCAGCAAGGTTGATGACGACATCAGCACCATCGATTTCGGCGCTCCAGTCACCTTGGTTTTTGGCATCCCAAACGACAGTCTTCCAAGGTAGATCCCGCGCCGATCTACTCAAGATCACGACCTCATGCCCTTGCGCAGTGTAATGCCGCGCGAGTAAGTGCCCAAGCTGTCCAGTCCCACCAGGAATTACGATTTTCATCAGGGTTGCTCCTTATACGTTTCTTTTCATTGTAGAACGCCTAAGGACAACACCCAACTATTTGCAGGCGAGAGTTTGGGGGATTAGGTCTGGGTATTGGGACTGTGTTTTGTGGAAAGACTAAGCGGAAAGAGGGATGCGAATTACACGAATAAAACGAATTTACGCGAATTTTCAATTTGTAATTCGCGTAAATTCGCCTTATTCGATAAATTCGTGTCTCCAACCAGACTAGGCTACAAACGAAACTAAGCCTCGTTCAACACCTTCGCCGCAACCTGCTTGCCAATATAAATCGC
>JAHDBS010000513.1 GCA_020630225.1 Anaerolineales bacterium
GCTTCAGCTACAGCAATATCCATCGGTGGTTGTTCATAGCCTTTGACAACTTCTTTCCAAAGCGTGTTCGCCCGCTGCATCATATCTGGGCTGCCGGCTTCTTGCCATGTGCCGAGGTTGCGACGGTCATGCAAAATATTGGTGTAAAACGCGTCTTTGAAGCGGGCTTGGGTATGGTCAGTGCCAAAGTGATGCCCGGCTGGCCCCACCGCATGGATTTCATCTAGCGCGAAAACATTGCCGTCCCATTCTGGGCCTTGTAGAAAATGCTGCATCATGGCGAGATGTTCAACATCCATGACATATTTTTCAAGTGATGCCGTCAGCCCTGATTCTAACCAGCCAACTGCATGCACAAGGATATTGGTATGCGCTAACATGGCTGGCCACAAATTCCAGAGGGTTTCTCCGACGGCTTGACCATCTGGTACATTGGAGGTGTTGAGCGAGCCGCTACCGCGATAGGGTAACTGATAATGCCGTGCTAGTTGGGCGCCAATGAGTAAGGCCCACGCGCCTTCTGGCGTGCCAAATGCAGGCGCACCGGAACGCATATCCACATTGGTCGTGAAACCGCCATAGACAACGGGGGCACCGGGTCTGGCAAGTTGCAACAGCGCAATTCCGGCTAAGGCTTCTGCATTTTGTTGGGCAACCGCAGCGGCAATGGTGACAGGGCTCATGGCGCCAGCCAGAATGAATGGGGTGATGATGGAGACTTGGCCATGCTTGGCAAAGTTCAGCATGCCGCCCAACATCCGATCATCATAAACAAGCGGGCTATTGACGTTGATATTGCCACCAACTACAGGGCCAAGGTCTGGTTGCAAGTCCTCTCCAAAGATGATCTTCGCCATTTCAATGACGTCACTAGTGATGATGCGCCCATGTGATTTCCCAAACACAGGTTTGTCCGACAGCGTTGCGCTAAGGCGGTAGCCTTCAAGGTGTTTTTGATGGACAGGAACATCATGCATCACTACAGACTCCACGCCAGCGAAATGGATAACATTCGTCATTTGGCCGAGCTTTGCAAAGGTGATGTAGTCTTCGCGTTTCCCTGGACGCCGACCATGGTCTAGATCGCTGACAAAGACCATGCCTGCATTTTGGAAGAAGTTGATGTGATTACCACCAATAATACGACTGCGCTGAGGATTACGACCACGCATAGTAAAACTATTCGGGGCTTTTGCAACGAGCTCCATCAATAATGCGCGATCGATCCAGACGTGTTCGTTGGCGCGGTCTACTTTTGCGCCTGCTTGTTCCCACAACTCTAGTGCTTCAGCTTCTTGGAAGCGAAGGCCAGTATTCTCCAAAATATGCATCGAGGCGTTGTGAATGTCTTCCACCTGCTGCGCACTCGCAATCTCATAGGGCGGCCACGGATTACGCAACTGCTTGAAGGGAATATCAAAATATGGGGATTTAGGGCGTTGCGATTTATTACTAGTCCGGCGGCGTTTGCGATTGTTCGTCATATCAGTGTGATGGTGGTTAGGTCTTTTTCCTACTTCCAAACTTCATTTACCCAGCCGTGCTCGTCATAGTCTGCCATGCAGGCATTGACGAAGGTGGTGTAGCGCTCAATGTCGCCGCGCACGGTTGCAAATTTGAGGGTGTCGAGACGCTGTTGCTCTTTGTTACCCGCATAGTTGCGTTCGTAAAGCCCGTGGCGTCCGGCAAACTCAGAGTAGAGCGCATCCCACACGAGATTGAATAGCTTGATGCGCTGTTTCCCTTCCAAATTCGTGCCCTGATAGTAGGTCTCGATGATGTGCTCTAGCTCTGGCACGTGCATGTCGCGCACGCTGGAAATAGCGAAACTAGGGGCACCCGCTAAGACCGTTTCAAAGATGTTGCGCACCTGTGTCCACGCGTTGGTCATATAAATCCGCAGGGCAGCTGCGGTTTGTAGTTTTGGCACAACGGACTTGCCAATGCCCGGTTCAGCTTCGGCTGCCATCGCAACAGACATCGCGCTGATGGTGTCGCGCATGGCGACCAATTCGCCAATGGCTGCCTGCACTCCGCGAAACTGGTGCGTCCCAGATGCTTCCGTGCCTTTGACCATTAGACCAATGCAGAACTCTAGCTTGATGGACAGTCGAACGGCAGCCTGCAAATTGAAGCGATTGAAAAAGCCAGACTGCGCATAGAACTGCTTGGTCTTTTCCACATCGCGGAAGATGAGGACGTTTTCCCACGGCACAAAGCAATTTTCAAACACCACGACCGCATCGTTTTCGTCAAAGCGACTGGCGAGCGGGGCGTCGAACGGACTGTTGGCCCGCAGTTCATAGGATGGGCGGCTAATGAGCCTTAGCCCAGGTGAATTCATATCGGCGATGAAGGTAAGAGCCATGTCTTCGTCACGCCCAACTTCCATCCGCGCTGCGGTGCCGCTGTTGACGCCGACGAAGGTCGCATGCGTCAGGGCCGAGCCAGTCGCGACCATTTTTGCGCCGGTGACATAAATGCCTTTGTCGTCTGACTTGTCGAGTGAAAGATAGATGTCGCGGACTTCTGCGCGGCCTTTATTGCGGTTGACGGGCGGGTCGATGAGCACGTGATTGATGTGCAGTCCTTGCCCTGCAAATTTCTTATACCAATTGAGCGCGTTGTCGCCATAGGGATCGTAAAAGCCATAGCCTTCGGCCAGTTGCGCCATAAACGCGGCTTTGTAATCGGGGCTGCGGCCCATCCAGCCGTAGTTGATGCGCTGCCAAATATCGATGGCTTTGCGGGCTTTGAGCAGGTCAGCGCTGGAGTAGGCTGGCGTAAAAAAGCGATGCGTGCGCTGGCCGAATTTATCTACCGTAGTGAGGTCGTCTTTTAGCGTGGGGTCGTGCAGCGCATCGTAGAGCCGGGCCATACTTTTGGCGGCGTTTTTGAAGGCTGGGTGCTTGGTGACGTCTCCGACGCGTTCGCCATCGAACCAAATCTCGCGTCCATC
>JAHDBS010000048.1:0-1093 GCA_020630225.1 Anaerolineales bacterium
TTGGATGAATCCGGCAATCAGATCATCAGCAGTCATGCGGTGAAAGAAACCGCAGCTGAGTTGCTGGCACTGGTGGATGGAGAAGAGCTTAGCGTGGCAGGTCGCCTATTAGAGTAGAACAGCAACTGCTAACTTGAATCTACAATTTTTTGAGCGCCTTGAGCTTTTCAAGGCGCTTTGAGGTTAATAACGTATTGCCGCGTTGCCAGGTGTTATAGTTTTTCGATGAAAACGACTGTCACCTTTGTTCTTGTTCACGGTGGTTGGTTTGGCGGCTGGTGCTGGCGTGACGTTGCCGATCTGTTACTTATAAGTGGGCATCAGGTGTTTACGCCAACGCTGACTGGGCTTGGCGAGCGTTCGCATTTAGCGACGTCAGACATTTCTTTACAAACGCACGCGCAAGATATTGCGAACGTGTTGATCTATGAAGATTTGTACGACGTGATTTTGGTTGGGCATAGCTATGCTGGTATGCCGTTAACGTTGGTCCCCGCACTCGCACCGGACCGAATTAGGCGCTTAGTTTATCTTGATGCGTTTGTGCCAGAACATGGACAATGTCTGGCAGATATTGTGGATGACGTTATCGCAGATGAGACTGCATGGTTACGTCCGCCACCCCCTTTGTCACGCTGGGGGATATCTGATGCTGAGTTGATTGATGCAATAGCACCACGTCTGACACCACAGCCTCTTTCCACACGAAATGACAAAGTTGACTTGACAGCAATGCCGCAACTTCCTAAAACCTACATCTCACTTACCCGTAATCAGAAGCCACACTTTGTTCGGACTGTTGAGCGCCTGCGTGCATCTGGTGCCGATTGGGATTTTGTAGACTTGGATGCGGGACATCTGGTGATGTTGGAAAATCCGGCACTATTGACGGATTGCTTCATTTCTTTGCTATGAAAAAACGACCCAATATTCTGCTCATTACCTCTGACCAACACCGGGCCGATTGTCTTGGCTTTGCAGGGCGTAATGTCAAAACACCACATCTAGATCAACTCGCTGCGGACGGCACGCATTTCACCAATTGCATCACGCCAAATCCGTTGTGTACGCCAGCCCGTTCCGCAATTTTGAC
>JAHDBS010000048.1:1193-18446 GCA_020630225.1 Anaerolineales bacterium
CGACAGCAGCGCAAACCTTTCATTCTGGCTTGCCTGTGGCCTATCACAATAGCACTTGGATTGGTGACCGCACTGTGGACTTTATCAAGTCACGGCAAGAGGTGGATACACCGTTTTTGTCTTGGGTGTCCTTCCCGGATCCACATCATCCATTTGATTGTCCAGAACCGTGGTCGAAGCTGCATCCGCTTGATGAAATCGACTTGCCAGAGCATCGCACCCGCGACTTAGATCGACGTCCGTGGTGGCATCGTGCTGCGATTGAAACCGAGCCGGTAGGTTCGGCCAAGTCCGTACAGGTTCGTAAGGAATATAGTCGCATTCCTGAACAAACCGATGAACAACTGCGCGAAATTATTCAAAATTATTACGGTCAAATTTCACTGATTGATCATAACGTCGGTCGCATTCTGATTGCGCTTGAAGAGGCAGGTATTGCCGACAATACTATCGTCATCTTCACGTCCGATCACGGCGATTGGTTGGGCGACCATGGCCTTGTTTTGAAAGGGCCAATGCTCTATGACGGTGTTTTGAAAGTGCCGTTCATTGTGCGCGGACCAAACGTGCCAGCAGGCAATGTTGTAGACGAACCGATCTCAACGATTGATCTGCAAGCGACGTTCTGCGACTATGCTGAAACAGAGCCAATCTTGAAGCAACACGGACAAAGTCTACGTCGATTGATGGAGGGAGAACCTGACTCAAGGGAGTATGCATATAGCGAGTGGGAACTGCTCAAATATCGCGTTGGAGTGCCGTTGTCGCTGCGGACTGTCAGAACCAAAACCCATAAACTCACCCTCGAACTAGGCAGCGGAGATGGTGAACTGTATGACCTCGTTGCTGATCCGTATGAATTGAACAATGTGTTCAATTTATCTGAGTATTCTCAGATACAAACTGAACTTATAGCGATGATCAATGCGCGTCCAGACGATATGCAACCCATACGAGACGCGGCAGCATTTCGAAGATAACTTGTACGGGCGGATTGGCATCCGCCCCTGATAGCATGCCCGTTTCAATGGCATTATGGAATTTGAATTCTTAGCTGGGCGGATGCCAATTCGCTCCAACAATAAGCAATGACTAACTATAACCTCCTCGTGATCTGTTCTGATCAACACAATAAGAGTATGCTGGGCTGCGCTGGGCATGAAATGGTGCAAACACCCAACTTAGACAAGCTTGCCGCAATGGGTACCCGGTTTACCAGTGCATATACACCATCGCCAATTTGTATGCCTGCTCGCGCTGCGTTGGCAACAGGGCGTTACTGTCATGAAATTGCTTGCTATGACAACGGCTCCCCATATCGCGGTAGCGAGGCCGATAGTTGGGGGCATCGTCTCAACTCACAGGGCTTCGATGCCAATACCTTCGGCAAGCTGCATTTTCACCCTGAGGCAGACCATGGCTACGATGTCAATCTGCCACTGTGGGCGAACTCTGCTGAAAGTGGTTACGTTGGTGCAATTGCTAGCTGGATGGGGGAACATCAGCCAAGTATGAATGGGCTTGCGAAAGAGATTCGTGCTGCGGAATCTGGTGAATTTGGCTATACCCGCTATGACCGCAGCATTGCAGCGGCGGCTTCAGAGTGGTTGCGCAATCGGCAGCCAACGGAAAAGCCATGGTGTAGCTTTGTGTCGTTTACCTATCCACACTATCCCTTTGTGACGCCAGAAGAATTTGCAAATTTATATGATCCGGACGATGTCCCACTGCCGCACAATTGGCAGCGCGAGAATTGGGATATGCATCCAGCGGTGCATTGGAAACGCGAAAAAATGGGCCTGCATGAAGGCTTTGCAGAAGCTGAAGTGCGCAAAGTGATTGCGGTTTACTACGGCATGATCTCCTTTATGGATGCCCAAGTCGGAAAAGTGCTAGATGCGCTGGCAGACAGCCCTTATGCTGAAAATACACGCATTGTTTACACCAGCGATCATGGTGACATGCTTGGTGAACATGGTATGTGGTTCAAAGGAACCATGCACGAAGGCTCAGCTGGCATTCCAATGATCCTGGCTGGCCCTGATGTTCCAGCAGGCGCGACCTGTGACACGCCAGTCAATTTGATTGATGTCTATCCAACTGCGGTTGAAACGGTAGGGGCGGATTACACCGATGTTGATGCAACGTTGCCAGGGCGTAACTTAGTAAACATTGCCAACGGTGCCGATGCCGATCGCGTCACGTTTAGTGAGTATCACTCAGTCGCAACCAAAGCTGGTAACTTCATGATGCGCACACCGCGTTACAAATATGTCGAACACATTGGCGAAGGCCCGCGCTTACTCGATCTGAAAAACGATCCGCAAGAGAATGTCAACTTAGCAACTGATCCTGCAAACGCAGATATCGTTTCTGAAATGGCAACCAAAATGCGTGAACACTTTTCACCGGAACAGGTCGATGCAAAGGTGCAAGCCTTCCAGAAAGCACAGCTTGAGCGCATGGGCGGGGTAGAAGCGTTACTTGCTAACTGGCCGAAAAAGCGTCCGTACACGCCTGCGCCGGAAGGGTTTAGATAGCTATCTCACTAAGCACGAGACAGGTTGCGTTTTAGTATCCGTTGCTTTGAGGATTGCGCAAACGCAACCAGTCTCGTTGTTAAGACTAAAATATCCTCATGAATTCATTACTCGGATCTGCATCGCTTTCCCCGCAAACGTCTGCAATTTCAGGCAAACATTCTACTTGGACCATTACCTATACAGTTGGCTCCTACGGTGTGGACTCGGGCGGCCAACTCAAAATCGCCATTCGCATTGTGTCTGACTGGGGTGTGCCACAATTCACAGATCCCCAAGCGGAGGGCTATTCCACGGTCACGACCAATGGCGCCGCAAAATTGCGTGCGAATTGGAATCCGCGTGGATACATCCGACCGTGGAGCAAAGCGATCGTCATTGATGTTTACGATGGCTCACTCTCGCCAGGCGATGAAATCAAAATCGTTTTGGGCGACACGTCTCAAGGTTCACCAGGCCTCCGGGCGCAAACCTATGTAGAAAGCGCCTTTGAATTCCGCGTGTTGGTCGACCCAACAAACTCCACTGACCCGCGCCCAATTGACAGCAAGTTGACTCTGCCCATCATTGCAGATGAAGCCACATCAATCGATTGCATTGTGCCAAGTCAAGGCATGATTGGCGAACCGATTGATATTTTTGTCAAAGGTGAGGATATCTGGCGTAATCCGGTTCTGCTTCAGAGCATGCCTTCATACAAATGGGTAGGCAGTGGGGCGGTGCGATTTGAAGTTGATCGGCTGATTGCTGAAACGGCAGCCCAAGGATATGTTGAAGTGGAAGCCGATGGAATGCGGTGTCATAGCAATCCGATAACGATTGAGGATGGATTACCTACTCTCAAGCGCTATTGGGGCGACCTGCATGCCCAAACTGGAGGGACAGTCGGGGTCGGCACTGAAGATGAATACTTCACCTTTGGGCGCGATGTTGCCAAGCTCGACTTCATTAGTCATCAGGGCAATGATTTTCAAATTACGGCTGACTACTGGCAACATTTGAATGACGTGTCGGAACGTTATCATCAAGATGGCGCGTTTGTTGTCTTTCCGGGCTATGAATGGAGCGGATCTTCACCGACAGGTGGTGACCATAATGTGATCTATCGCAAGCCTAATCAGCCAATTTTGCGTTCTTCGCATTGGCTGGTTCCGCAAGAGCCTGCGACAGACCTTTCGCCAGCCCATCCCGCTGATGTGTTCTATAAAAAACTAAAGTCAGTTGTGCCTGTCGACGATGTGCTTGTTTGCCAGCATGTGGGCGGACGCTATGCTAATTTGCGTAAATACTTTGACCAAGACCTCATCAGCTTAGTTGAAGTGGTCTCAGTGTGGGGCGTATTCGAGTGGATGCTGTGGGACGCCATTGATCGCAATTACATTGTTGGCGTGATGGCGAACAGCGATGGACATCATGGCCGACCTGGCGCTGAAGGCTCAGGGATGACAGAGTTTGGCATTCGCAATGGGCTAACGTGCGTTCTTGCCGAAGCCCAAACGCGCGATGCTATTTTTGACGCGCTTAAATCACGGCATTGTTATGCAACCACCGGCCCACGAATGCTGCTGGATTTCAGTCTTGCTGGCCATCCAATGGGCAGCGTTTTGGCTCTAGGGTTGGGAGACCAGACCGTAGCAGCACAAATTCAATCTGCGCAACCAGTAGAAAGACTCCAGTTATATGAAGGACATACGCTACTAGAAGAGGTTTTCGCTGCTGAGTTTTCTCAAATCGAGGAGTCCAACCTGCTGCGCATAAGTTGGCTGGGCAGCCGTGAGCGTGGTCGCCAACGACGTACCACGTGGGATGGATCTATTTATTTTGAAGGGACGCAAGTTCAGTCAGTAGAGACCTTTGCATTCGATGTCGTGGCAGATGGTGTGATCGACTGGAATGCCAACCAGATCGATTTCAAAAGCAAAACAACTGGTGATCGTGATGGCCTCTCAATTGTTTTGTCAGACCCAACTCAGGGCAAAGTAATCTTTGATTCAACGGTTGGTCGATATGAATTCTCCCTTGCAGATTTGGTTGATGGAACATGGCAGCAAACAATAGCAGTGGGTGGGGTGGACTTGACGCTCACCATTGAGCGTTATCCTGCACATGTGCAGACAACCACACTGTCACTTTCAAAAATAATTAGTCCGCCGCAAAACCAACTCACGGCATATTTTGTAAAAGCAATCCGCGTCGATGGCGAAATGGCCTGGGCAAGTCCAATTTGGATCGATAACCGTCGCTAAATCCTTCTATTTGGTGACAATTCGCCAAAGCATCGCCACGAAAACCTGATTTGGTTTGAAATTAGTTTAGAAAGCCTTGAACGTCGAAACGTTTCGGTTTATAATTTCATTGAGGTCGAAACGTTTCGATTTTTCGGAAATATATCCGAAACGTTTCGAGTAAAGGACAACCCTCTAATTTCACATGAAAGTCACGCTTAAGGACGTCGCCCACGCTACTGGGTTATCTGTCACAACAGTTTCGCGCGCATTGAATGGATTCGATGACGTGGCTATTGACACGCGTGAACACATCATGGCAAAAGCGACCCAGCTTGGCTATGCGCCAAATTTGAACGCTCGGCGTTTGAAAACGCAACGTGCAGACGCATTCGGGCTCATTGTTCCTAACGAAGACTTGCGTTTTTCAGATCCATTTTTTGCAGATTTATTGTCTGGTGTTATTGATCAGATTGCAGACTATGGCTTGGAACTCAACATCACGACGCCAACAGAAAAAGATGCCTATTTAGAGCTGTATCTGAACTACATTCGTAGTCGGCGCGTAGATGGCTTCATTCTGGTGCGGACCACTGCTGATGACCCTCGCATTGCGTTATTGCAGGACCACAACTTTCCATTTGTCGCATTTGGCCGCGCTGACGAGACGGCGGATTTTTCATTTGTAGATGAAGATGGTACGGACGGGTTTAGGCAGGCGGTTGATCACTTGGTTGCCTTAGGGCACCGGCGGATTGCTTGTATTGCTGAACCTCGAACGTTGACGAAATCTCGGCAGCGGGTGCAAGGATACATTGACGGGCTCATGAGTAACGCGTTGCCCGTTGACGAAAGCCTGATTGTAGAAGGGCGCTTTCGTCAGCGTTCGGGGCGTGAAAGTACAGAGCAGCTTTTAGACTTGCCAAATCCGCCAACTGCAATTGTGGCAGTGAATGACTTGCTGGCAATTGGGGCCATGAGCGCAATCCAAGATCGCGGTTTGACTGTTGGGAAAGACGTGAGTGTGACAGGATTCGATGATATTACGCTTTCGAATTATGTGTCACCGGCTCTAACTACGCTGCATATGCCCGCGCATGACATGGGGCGTCAACTCTGTCAGAACTTACATAAGGTAATTACTAGTAACGGTAAAGAACGTCCACAAACAATTGTGGTACCTAAACTCATTGTTCGTAATTCTACGGGGCCAGTCTAAGGTCTGGTGGATGACGTGTTTCGGGACCTGCTACTAGCGAAGCGCAGTAGGGTTCAGGCACTTACGTAAAACCTGTTTTAGGTTTGAATACTGTCCGATTAAGGCTAACACTCGCGTTAGTCTGATCATTTTTTTATCAAGTTCGCATCTGAGGAGAATGAACATGAAAAAACTATTGATTTTGTTAGCACTGATGCTAACAGCCGCCATGGCATTTGCTGCCTGTGGTGGAGCTCCAGCAGCAGAAGAAGAACCTGCTGTAGAGGAAGCTGCTGAAGAAGCCGTTGAAGAGGCTGAAGAAGCAGTAGAAGAAGAGCCGGAACCAGAAGCGGAACCGGAAGAAGCCATGGAAGAAATGGCTTGTGATGACGCCATTGGTTGTGTGGAAGTTGCTGCAGGCGACCCAATCCGCATCGCTAGTGCATTGGTTATCTCTGGTCCAAATGAAAGTTTGGGTCTGGACAGCCAATACGGTGTCGAAATTGCAATTGGCGATCGTGGTGAACTCATGGGTCACGCAATCGAATTGCAAGCTGAAGATGACGGTTGTTCCGCAGAAGGCGGCCAAACCGCTGGTCAAAAGATCGCATCTGACCCAACCATCGTTGGTGTGATCGGGACAAGCTGTTCTGGTGCTGGCGTGCCAATGTCACAAATCGTTTGTGCAGAAGGCATCGCAATGATCTCACCATCAAACACTGCTCCAGTGTTGACCGGTGCAGACACCCGCGAAAGCTGCTACTTCCGTACCGCGCACAATGACAAGATCCAAGGTGCTGCAATGGCAGACTTCGTGTACAACACGCTTGGCTTGACAAAGGCTGCTGCAATTCACGATGGCGATCCTTACACCGAAGGTCTCGCTAGCGTCTTCCGCGACAGCTTTACCGCCCTTGGTGGTGAAATTGTGGCCTTCGAAGCAGAAGCTTCAGACGCAACCAACGTTGAACCACTCTTGACCTCAGTGGCTGCAGCTGGTCCTGAATTGATCTACTATCCAGTCTTCATTCCACTGGGTTCTCTGATCACCAAGACCGCACAAGAAATTGATGGGTTGGAAGGTGTGATCTTAGCTGCTGCTGATGGTGTGCTAAGCCCAGACTTCATTGAAGCGAGCGGTGATGCTGCTGAAGGTATGTACATGTCAGGTCCTAACCTAGACTTTGGCAACGCTATCTATGACACGTTCCTAGAAACCTACCAAGCCAACTACGGTACAGAACCAACCGCACCATTCCACGCCCACGCATATGATGCAACCAACATGCTGTTGGACGCTGTTGCTGCGGTCGCAATGATGGATGCCGATGGTAATTTGATGATCGGTCGCCAAGCGTTGATCGATGCATTGGGTGCGACCTCTGGTATGGCTGGGATCACCGGTACGATCACTTGTGATGAGTTTGGTGACTGTGCGGACGCAAATATTGCAATTAGCCAAGTTCAAGATGGTGCGTTTGTAGCACTTGGCGGCGGCGAAAGTGATGATGCTGCAATGGCAGAAATGGGTGACCTTGGTGGCGCAGATCTGATCGTTGCAACTGAAAATGCATATCCTCCATTCAGTCAAATCAACTTGGACACAGGTGAAGCTGAAGGCTATGACTACGATGTCTTTGTAGAAATCTGTGGTCGCTTGAACTGTGTTCCAGTGATGCAAGAAACTTCATGGGACAGCATTGTTGCCATTATGGGTGGCGAGGCAGACTTCGCTAGCTTTGACATTGGCGCAGATGGGATTACCATCACCGAAGCCCGTGCAGAACACGTTGACTTTACCCGTCCATACATCAGCTTGGCACAACAAATGCTAGTTCGCGTTGGGGAAGACCGCTTCTCTGACAGCGCTGGCTTTGCCGCTGACGATGGCCTGCTCATTGGTTCTCAACCTGGCACGACCAACTACGAAGTTGCAAGTGGATTGGTTGGCGAAGATCGCATCGTTGCATACGATCAATTCGCTCTGGCTGTTGCAGCTTTGATCCAAGGTGATGTGGATGCAGTTGTGATGGACAACGTTGCTGGTATTGGCTACGTTGGCCGCAACGCAGATACTGTCATGATGTTGGATGAAAAGTTGACCGCAGAAGACCTTGGCTTCATCTTGCCAAAGGGCTCTGAAAAGACTGAAATGGTCAATGCTGCATTGGATGCAATGGAAGCTGACGGTACGCTGGATGCACTCTTTGCAAAATGGTTCGTCACTGACGAAGAAGGTGGCGATGACGCTGCTGCAGACGACGGTGCTGCAATGGCTGCAGGTGGCTCAGGCTACAACGACGTTGCTGAATGTGCAGAAGACTTGAGCGGCGAAACCATTACGTTCTACCAACAAGCTGGTTTGACTGGCCCGTTGGCAACCATCCTTGGTGACGGGTTCATCAATGGTGTGAACGATGCAATTAGCGCGATCAATGAAAACGGTGGTATCTGTGGTGCTGAAGTGACGGTCCGTCTTGAAGACACCCAGTATGCACCAGAACAAGAAGTTGCAGTTTACGAACAATATCGCGAAGCTGATCCAAAACCACTGTTCGTCATGACCTATGGCTCAGGCGCAACAGTCGCGTTGAAAGATCGTGTTGCTGAAGATCAAATCGTGAACATCGCTGCTGGTTTGAACGCAGGCGCATTTTACGATCCAGCTGACGGCTGGACCGTTGGTGCTGGTCCAATTTATCCTGATCAATTTGGTGGCTTCCTCAAGTTCGTTAGCGAAAACTGGGACGACATCAAGCCTGAAGGCGCTGGCGACGACATCGTCGTTGGTGTTATCGGTTGGGCAAACTCATTTGGTGCTGGTGCAACCACGCCAGAAGCAATTGCATACGCTGAATCACTCGGTATTACCGTTCTGCCATTGGAAGAACAAGCGATTGACCCATCAGCTGACGTAAGTGGTGCTGTCCAAAACCTTTTGGTTAGCGGCGCCAACGTGATCTGGTCACAAAACTTGTCCTTCGGTACGGCGCAAGTCATCGGTACCCTTCGTGGTGCTGGTGTCTGGGATAGCGTAGTTGTTGGTGGTGTGAACTGGGCATTCAACCAAGACGTTCTGAACATCTTGGGCGAAAACGCTCAAATTGCCAATGGTTTCTACGGTATGATGCCATCACTCTGGTACAACGACACCGATGCTGCTGGCGTACAAGCCATGTTGGCTTCATTCGAAGCTGGCGGCTACCCTGCAACTGACATGGGCACAGGTTACATCCTAAGCTATGGTCAGGTCTTCGCATTGGCAGACATCATTCAACACGCAATCAACACTGATGGTTACGCGAACTTGAGTGGTGAAACCTTCTTCAATGCAATGAAAGATTTGGGCACACCAAGTGCTGCTGGCATGTACAACTTCAACGTTGTCGATGGCAACCGCGCTCCAAACACGTCTCAAATCCGTCAATGGCAATGGAATGGTGAATCAATGGATTACGTTGTAATTCAAGACTTCACTGAATTGCCAGACCTACGCCCAGGTAACTAACCCTTACCGCAACTCAACTTGCACAGCGGATATTGCGTCCGCTGTGCAAGTTTCTTGGATCCACCAATGTCACGAATGAAGCTTGATCCACGGTCAAAGTTCGTGCGCATTCGTGTTATTCGTGGATAAATGAAACTATGCTGAAACTCAACAATATCGAAGTTGTCTATAGCGATGTCATTCTAGTCTTGCGTGGGATTTCGCTAGAGGTTGGCAAAGGCCAAATTGTGTCGCTTCTAGGGGCAAATGGAGCTGGGAAATCGACGACGCTTAAAGCCATTTCAGGTTTACTCTTGTCCCAAGATGGGGCGGTCACGCGTGGATCGATTGAATTTGATGGCGTCCGGATTGATAAGCTTCCCGCAGATGAAATTGTTCGAATGGGGATTGTTCAGGTGCTTGAAGGGCGTCCTTTGTTTGAACACCTCACGGTCGAAGAAAACTTGATGACCGGGTCCATTTCGCGGACAGATGGCAACGCAGCTATCCGAGATACGTTGGACATGGTCTATACCTACTTCCCACGGTTGAAGGATTTCCGCAATCGTACTAGTGGGTATTTATCTGGTGGTGAACAACAAATGGTGGTTATTGGCCGCGCCCTGATGGCAAAACCACGCCTTATGCTGCTTGATGAGCCATCTCTTGGGTTAGCACCATTGCTTGTGCAACAAATTTTTGAAATTATCCGGCGTGTGAATGAAGAGGCTGGCGTGTCACTTCTGGTTGTTGAGCAGAACGCAAACATTGCATTGAAAACTGCCCAGCATGCTTACGTGATGGAGAATGGACGCATTGTGTTAGATGGCGCTGCTGAAGATTTATCTAAAAATGCAGATATTCGCGAGTTCTACCTAGGGTTATCCTCTGTGGGGGAACGCAAAAGCTATCGCGATGTCAAACATTATAAACGCCGCAAGCGTTGGTTGGGATAAACAATCGATATTTTTGAGTAAAACTCTAGACGACAGTTGCGAGTCTGAATTGCGAGTATCATGATGTTGGCCTTGCCAATCTAATTCGTAACTCAGACTCGTAACGCTTAACTGCAACTATATTCTTATGACTGACAATACCTCTTCACTTGATAGCAAAATTGCTGCTCACGTGCAGCATGCTTATGACAATGCAGCTGCATTTCGCGCGCGAATGGATGCTGCTGGACTCACACCGGCTGACATTCAAAATCGGGATGATCTCAAGAAATTGCCTGTCTTTTCTAAAGACGGCATTATCGCTCGCCAACAAGCAGATCCTCCGTTTGGCGGCATGTTGGCGGTGCCAATGTCTGAAGTCACGCACATCTTTATGTCGCCCGGTCCAATTTATGAACCAGCTGGGCAGGACGCACCTGAGATGCGCGAAATTGCGGCAACGGCTTATAAAGCTGCTGGGTTCACCGCAGACGACGTTGTCTTGAACGGAATGTCCTATCACTTAGTTCCGGCTGGGATGTTATTAGACCGCGCACTGACCTCTATTGGCTGCACAGTTTTCCCGGGCGGCATTGGCAATAGTGATCTGCAATTGAAAGTGATGCAAGACATTGGCGCGACAGCCTATACAGGAACCCCGAGTTTCTTAGCGTTATTGATCAATAAAGCCAATGAAATGGGGTTAGATTTCAAAACACATTTCAACATCAAACGGGCATTAACAACCGCTGAGCCGTTGTTTGCACCAACGCGTCAATTGTTTATTGACAATGGGGTTGAGGTCGTTTGTAATGCCTACGCAACGGCTGAAATTGGGTTCATTGGAATCAATCTAGACGGTGGCATGGCAATGCAGTTGCTAGAAATGCCAGTTGTTCAGATTGTAGATCCAGACACGGGTGAAGAGGTTGGACCAGGAATGGCTGGTGAAGTTGTTGTCACAAACTTTGATGAAACGTATCCGCTCATTCGCATTGGCCTTGGTGACTTGGCTGTGAATATGGACCCTAATCCGGGGGGCTCTATGCAGCAAGAGCGTGCCATTGTGTTGGTAGGGCGTACAGGCGATGCAGTCAAGGTGCGCGGGATGTTTGTACATCCTAATCAGGTCAACTTTGCGGCGCAACAAGTACCTGGTATACAAAAAGTCCAAGGGGTTGTCACGCAAACCGATAGCCGCGACCAACTCACAATTCGGGCAACATTGGCAGATGGCGTTGAAGGGAGTGCACCATTGGGTGAAGGCCTAAAACAAGCCATTACTGCTGTGGCACGGGTAAAAGTTGACACGGTTGAATTTGTTGATGAAATTCCAGCTGAGGCACCAGGCATGGTAGACGAACGCGACTGGTCTGCATAATCTTGTGGACGGATCTTGTTGCGGTCCATCACGACCGCAGACGAATGGTGCGCTAAACAACGCGCAACGATCATTCTCAACTGACTACACAGGCATGGTCCGCCTTGATGGCGGACCATTTCTTATGGGCAATGAAAGCCCCCAAAGCTTTCCAGATGACGGGGAAGGCCCCGTTCGGGAAGTGTCACTTGCTCCATTTTGGATTGACACCAAAGTTGTCACGAACACTGAATTTGCGGCTTTCGTTGACGCCACGGGTTATGTCACTGAGGCTGAAAAATTTGGGTGGTCTTTTGTATTTCATCTGTTTTTGCCAGCAGATTTTCCGCCAACGCAGCCTGTGCCTGGCGCACCTTGGTGGCGGCAAGTCTTCAAATCGACTTGGCGGACGCCTGAAGGTGCGCACTCAAATCTAGACGGACGGGCAGACCATCCGGTCGTGCATGTGTCTTGGAATGACGCAGTAGCTTATGCTAACTGGAAAGGGAAACGTCTGCCGACTGAAGCGGAGTGGGAATACGCTGCGCGGGGCGGACAGGAGCAGAAGCGCTATCCCTGGGGAGACAGACTGCGCCCGGATGGGGAATACCGCTGCAACATTTGGCAAGGGCAATTCCCAGTTAAGAATAGTGAAGCAGATGGATATCTAGGCACATGTCCTGTTGATGCATATAAACCCAATGCTTTTGGGTTGTACAACATGTCAGGTAACGTATGGGAATGGTGTGCGGATTGGTTTAGTCCCACATATCATCAATTGGACACGCGCAATAATCCGCTTGGACCATCAACAGGTGAACAGAAAGTGATGAAAGGTGGTTCATATCTTTGTCATAAGTCTTACTGCAATCGCTATCGCGTAGGCGCGCGAACATCGAATACGCCAGACAGTTCAACCGGACATATGGGGTTTCGGTTGGTCGCAAGTGCTTAGTCACAAGGCGTGGGTCTCTTCATTACCGTAGGTATTAGAAGACCCACGCCTTGTTTTATGAATCATGACAAGACTCAAAACGAAATCATCGAATACTGCCAAACTCACATGTTATCAGCGGGCGCTTGGTCATGCAGAAGTGGGGTCTCCCATTGCGAATGACTACATTGCCTTGCATTTGCTCAGCCCTAAAGTGCGGGCCGAAATTATCGATGCAGGCAAGCGTAGGGCGCATATTAACCGTGTTTCGCCGACGTATAGCTATATCAATGCACGCAATATGCATATGGATCGTATGGTGCTTGAGGCTGTCGAAAAAGGCTTCGCTCAGATTGTGATTTTAGGGGCAGGCTATGACACGACTGCGCATCGCTTGCTTTCGGACCGTGACGTCCAAGTCTATGAAGTTGATGCGCCAACGTCGCAAGCAGACAAAAAGAAGTATTTAGCAGCAGCGGGCGTTAGTGCGCCAGATAATTTGCATTACATTCCAATTGATTTCAATGAACAGTCTCTGCGCGATGTCATGTTAGCGTCACCATACGATCCGGCATTGAAAACTCAATTTATCTGGGAAGGTGTAACGTATTACATTTCTGCCGAGGCTGTTGACGCGACGTTGGCATTCATTCAAGAGTCAAGTGCAACCGGAAGTATTGTTGCGTTCGACTACATCTATGCCGACGTGTTTAGCGGTAATCTGAGCTACTATGGTGCAGAAGAAGGTGTGGCTTATGTAGCGTCTGTTGGCGAACCCTTCACGTATGGAATTGAAACCGAAACGCTAACAGAATTTTTAGAGCAACGTGGCTTTACACTTGTGGAGCACTACACGGGGCCAGAATTCCAAGCCCGTTATTTGCCTGAAGGGCGCTTCCCGCGGGCTTATGAATATATGGGCAATGTAGTGGCTGTCGTCAAATAACAACGGATAAAAACAAAGCGCGTTTCTTTTTAGAGCATAGGCACTTAAGAGAAACGCGCTTTGTAGTTAAGTCGATGATTTACAACTCATGCGTCCAAGGCACACAAAATTCAGTGCCGGGCACAACAATTCCGCCACGATTACCGACTTCAATCGAACCATAGCGCGTCGAAAAGATTTCCGGTAATTCACGGTCGCCTGGTACGGATAGCCACAGCCGCAGTAAATGCCGGCGCTTATCTAATTCTTCATAATCTTCAAAACCAGTGCGATCATGCAACATCGCATGGTTGTAGACGAACTGCATGTCTCCCCGTTGCAACATCATTGTGATGTGCAATTCGGGATCATTACAGAGTTCATCAAACAAATCTAAGGCTTCAATGTGCGCGTCCGTCAATCGCGGGGCGTCTTCAAACCGTTGCGCTGACTCAATATATTGCCGCTGATAGAACGGGGTAATACGATTGTCATGCCAACTCAGAACTGGAATCAGTAAATATGGCAGCATCCCCTCAGGCACTTCGCCGCGCCGATCCGTTGCAATTTCACCCATTAGTAATTCCAACAAATCAGGCCGCCGCTTCTTCATCTCATTGAAGACCGTCTCGGCACTTACAAGCAGAGATAAACCGCCAGATTTTGCTGGATGCAAGCACATCAGCCCGACAACGTCGCACGAGTCCGTATGAAAGGTTTGCCTTTCTTTCGTCTGATAGATGCGCACTTTCGGATCAGTGCTGTCTAATCCTAAATTGCGTACATGCCCCAAAATATGGCCCTTTGCGTTTTGAGAACGCGCATTACCAAGGTGGCTCCCAATGCCTTGAAAAATTGTGAATGCTTCGCGTTCTGAATAGCTAGCAACAGGTAAGCCACGGAGCAGCGCAAATCCACGCCCTTTGATGAGCTCTTGCTGAAGTGCGGCTAGCTTGGGGCCTAACGTCGGTAGGGGGAAGTCGTTTTTGCGGATTGCGCCAATATTGGCCTCGGCTTTCACTAAAGGCTCAGCGGTTGCTTCAATTTCTGCAATTTCTGCAGCATTGAATCGCATGATCCATTCGTCTTGGCGGGTGCTCATTGCAGGCCCTTTCCAGGCGGCAGCGCCGGTTTGAAGTGGAGGTAGTGTTGTCATAGATCGCGCTCTTTGCGTTTTACGAAAATGAAAAGCCTTGATTCTCTATCTTCTCTCGCAGGTCAGGGCGTCTTGGATGTTGAAGTTGATTAGCAATGTGCCATGTCCATGCAGCGTCATGCTTGTTGTTACCAAGTGAATTGTAGTGATCTGCCAATTCCTTATTGTGTTCTAAAATCGCTTCTCGAAAGCCTTCCGTTTTATATTGTTCGTAATGAATTATCACGTCTTCCGGCAATCGTGGCTTTTGTGGTGGCCGCTGATTTTCATCAGGCCAACCTAAGCACATGCCAAATACGCAATAGACGCCTTTGGGTAAACCCAATAACTTTGCCGCTTTTTCTACGTCATTGCGCATTGCGCCAATCATTACAGCGCCAAGACCGAAAGATTCAGCAGCAGTGTTGACTGACATTCCAACGAGTGCTGCGTCAACGGTTGAAACAAGAGTCGCTTCCAGTGAGTTCATCAACGTTACATTGTGAATTTCACAAGCTGTGGTCAGTTTCCTGATATCTGCACAGAACGCGATGAAGACTTGGCAAGTTTCTACATGTTCCTGTCCGCCAGCAACAACCGCTAGCTCCTTTTTGACATTTGGGTTGCGCACCACAATCATGCTGTAGGTTTGACGGTTGCTACTTGTTGGTGCGCCACGTCGAGCCGCTTCTAGAATGCTAGTCACCAACTCATCTGAGACAGGGCGGTCATTGAACTTGCGAATAGTGACGTGCTTGTGTTGGACGTCAGTAACAGTGGTAGATAAGGTCATACTAGTTGCGTTTGGTTCCAGAATAAATAAAGTTTTTGGCGATCATTTTGTAATGTCCGCCTTTATCGATGCCAATTTCCTTGTCGCATTGGCAATAGACTTTGCCCTCGCGCGCAGTATATTGATATACCTTAGTAATTCGCTCTTTATGACACCGGAGGACTTCTCCTTTGCCAATTTTGTCGTATTTCCAAAGCTTGGCTTTGCAAGCAGCGCAGCGTAGAGTCAGCATCTTTAGAATCATAGCATCTGCAATTACAATACGCCGATGAAATTTCTCCGTGACCGCTTATTCCTCGCCAATAGCCTCAATCATCTTGGGGTTGATATTTTGAATGCACAGAAGACCATGATCTTGACTTTTATGGTCGGGATTTTGGGCATCGGCAATACAGAGATTGGGCTATACAGCACGGTAATGCAAGTTGTCGCTGCGCTGATGCAGCCGCTATTTGGATTGTTGACGGATCGTAAGCAAACATATTGGCTAGCGCCATTTGGGCTGCTCTGGATGGTCACGTTCTATGCGATTGGGGCATACCTAGCAAGTTGGTGGACCATTTGGCTATTGATTATCGGCAGCCTTGGCTCAGCGATGTTTCATCCGGTTGGAACTGAACGTGCGACGACTAGTGCCCGCCGTTTGACGGTTGCAGGCGTAACAACCGCCTCGGCGACGTTCTTTCTGTTTGGGCAACTTGGATTTTCCATTGGACCAATTCTTGGAGGGCAACTGTTAGATAGCTTCGGTTTGCTTGGAATTTGGGGCTTATGTCTACTCGCACTGCCCGCAATTGGGTTTTCTTTTTACCAAAACTACAAATTTCGTAATTTGCATGCAGCGGATGTGGCCGATGCAAGTGGGGCGCAAAAGCAAGAACGCCTGCACAAAGACGATATTTTCGTGAAAGGGCGCTGGGTGCTAGCTGCGTTCGCTATCTTGATTATCCTGCGTACCATGCCAGCCCATATCGGCATGGTATTTTTACCCAAACTAATGGCAGATCAAGGAATGTCTGCCGGTTGGCAAGGCTTCATTGCAGCCTTTTTCATGGGCGGAGCTGCTGTTGGCGGGGTGCTCGGTGGAATGCTGGCCGATCGCGTTGGTTACCGCACAGCGTTACTCTGGACCATGAGTGTGGCTGTACCATTTATTTGGCTATATCCAGTCATGTCTGGCATTTGGCTTCCAATCACAATTTTTATTGCAGGGGCAACAGTGGGGGCATCACACCCGATGTTGGTGGTGATGGCGCAGAGCTTGTTTCCTAAGAGCATGGCAATGGCATCTGGGCTGGTGCTTGGGTTCATCTTTGCTGGCGGATCATTGGGTGGGGCGATTGGCGGCTACTTTGCGGATGTTTACGACCTAGCTTGGGTGATGCAGCAATTTGTCTGGGGGCTGGTGATTGCCATCGTTTTGGTGTGGGTTGTAGTGAAAACTCAGTCTGAAAACGGTTGAGTCAGTCTCTATCAAAAATTTGAATTGCGGCAGTAGGGCGATGCTGTGAAAAAGGTGGGATTCGTGATTTCATAAGTAGATCTCCGTTGTTGAAAGGTCTACTCAAAGTCTAGTCTGCGAATCTCAAGGAATTGTAAAGAAAGGTTGGAGATATTTTGCACCGTAGCGATGGAGCATGCGATTCAAAGCGACGGGGTAGAAATAGTCAGTTAAATAAAAAAACCTTGGCAATGACCTACTCTCCCAAGGGGCTTCCCCC
>JAHDBS010000514.1 GCA_020630225.1 Anaerolineales bacterium
CGCCGAGCCTTTTGGGTTATTTTTGAGCAAGTCGTTCGCGTCTGGGATGACACTTATGCTTTCGTTTTGGCTAGCAGAAACGAATTTCTCAATACAATAGTCCTTAGCTTGATGCCTATCCGACACTTCAACGCAAAGACTTCATCATCATGCCAGATGATTCTAATGCGGGTTGTAGCTCAGACCAAGTCCCAGTTTCCAAGCGCATGTAAGGCATGCTGTGCAGTGTCTTGGATGATGGGGTCGTTTGTCGATTGGGCTGCAATGACGGCATTTGTGAGGGTGACAACCTGATGCGTACCAATGGTGTAGAGCACCGTGTTGCGTAGCCAGCGATCCACCTGCGTGTTGGGGGCTTGCAATAAATCTTCGAGCGTCGTTTGTAAGTCGCCTCTGGTGGCTTGCGAGGCTTGATTGCCAAATTGTTCCTCAGCCTGAGTTGTACATAGGTTGAGACTCAACAACGTTCGAAATGCTGGCCGCTCATCGGTCGTTACTGCCATGCTGAGGTATTCAAGCGCAAGGCCAACGCTGTCTGCATCGCCATTGTGGATGGTGTTGATAGCAGCCTGTGTTTCTGGGGTTGGAATCAGTTCACCAATTGCATATCCCAAGCGCAGGCGGACATTCTCAATTGCAGAGAGTAGTGCTGTCGCAAGCAGATTGGCGGCTTTCGTTGCCCTGACAATGGCAAAATGCTGACTAAGACGCTTGCCAAGCGCTAAGTCTTGCGCAAATTGGCGCTCTAGCACTGCAGTGTCGACTTTCCACGCTGTAGACCCCGTCTTGTGGATTGCATGCATAAGTTTGTGCTGAATTTCAACATCAGCGGTTGGCAGCAGGTCAAGTAAGTAAAGGCGGGTGCTAAGCGTGTCGTCCGCAAGTAGGATATCTATCAGATGATGCTGAATGTGACGCGGGCAGCGGACTTCACTCAGGGCTTGTTGGATTGCTGACGTCACTGTTGGACCCAGTTGCATCAAACTGCGTTTGGCTGTGGTGACTAATGCCGGCGTTGTGAGTGCCGTGAGTAAGGTGTTGACATACCGTTCATCACGCAGGCGGCCAACTTCACGCAACGCGCGGCGCTGAACCGAAACGTCAGCGGAGACTAACATTCGTTTTAGGTGAGGCTGATTGAAAGCACGCCGCGTCGGGTGGAGTTGCTTTTGTAACGCGTCTAATGGCAGGCGGGCCAATTGCTGAATTTCAGGTGCTGGGTGTTGTTGCAGCAAGGTGATGTCTGCCCGCGTCGGTAACGTTGGCGACATGCGCATCATAATGCCGAGTGCCAGCTTGGCATGCTCTGTCGTGCCGTCCACAATTGTCATTCTTAAGGCCTGTAACGTTGCCGGATTGTGGACATCTAGAATGGCGTTGTCGCTAGCGTAATGATCAAAATTTTTCCGCGTAAAGCGCTGTGGCAATTCTTTGAGATAGTGGGTGACGACAATGCGCCCGATGATCCACATGCTGATTGCTAACCCCAACACGGCACCAAGAATGATGTGTAAATTGAAATCGGTTGTATCTGTGAAGGCCAAGAGCAGTAACCCTGTACCGCCAGTTGCCATTGGAATTACAAGCGTCTGAAGCAGATTTTGTGCTTGAAAGCGCTCACTGGAGCGCATGACTTGGAACACGAGCATGAGAGACGTCTCTTGCAGTCCAGTCCCGATTAATTCGTAAAGCCCGCGGGCGAGTGTAATGCTGGCAAAAAAGACGAGACTTTCAAGTCCGTAAGAAAATCCCAAGCCCCAACTAAGAGCACTGGCGATGGTGATGGACATTGGCAATGCCAGAAAGCCAACTTCGGCGCCGTACCGTTGAAAGAGGCGGACCGCGATAAACGTGCGGAACACAAATAAGCTGCCGTACAAGGCTAAGCTGAAAAATGCAATGAAACGCGCGATCTCCGCTTCGGTTTGGTAACGGAGTTGGATGCTGCTAAAGAACCCAACATTGATCGTCATTTCAAACATGATAAGCACCGCCATAAACGCAAAGATGCCTTGAACGTAAGGTTTACGAATGAGTTGGCTGAAGCGCTGGGGCGGGTCGGTTTCCGTTTCGGCGGTGCTTGTTTGTAAAACGCTTTTTTGGTGGCGGAAAATTCCTTGCATTACGAACAATTGCACCACATACAGCGCAATTGAGAGAAGCAGTAAATGATGGACAGCAACGCGGGTGAGTAGGAACGGGACCGCTAAATACGTCGCAATTTTGGCGAGTTCCTCAATCCCGCCAATGGCACCCATCAGGCGTTTGCCTTGTTGAATTGTCAGCATTTCGCCTTGGATGCCGTACCATTCAAATTCTGCCAAGGTATATTGCAACTGCTCCCAAACAACGACACCAAAAACAAAGACGATGTGCTGTGTTGTATTCAGACCGGCCCACACACCAATGGCACTAAGCAATACAACGACAATGACCGTGTTGAGCAAGGTGGGGATTGAACTGCGCGCTTGTAGCAGTGCGATGGCAATGCTGACAAAGACCCCAATTCCAGCGACCAGCACATAGCTCCAGAGCAGGGCGGTTTCGTCAAAGTTGGCGAGGAAGATGGCCGTTGCGGACGTATAGGCAAATGAAAAAGAGGCTCCAAAGCAGATGGCGTGCAAGGCCAACAGCCAGAAGAGAGTGGTTTCAGAATCGCGAATGCCGAAGGTGCGGTAGAGTGTTGCGATGATGCGCGTCCAAATTTAGCGTAAAAATACGCCGGAATTGTGGTGCTAGAAAACACCTATACTGCATCATATTGTATGAATCGCACCGTGAGGTAAGGGTGCTGTTACAAATGTGTTTGAATGTTGTGCGAAGCTGTCACGTTGTAGAAATTGTCAGTGACACGGCGTTGCGGTGGAGACGGCGCTACCCGCGCAAATGGCGCACCATGCTGTCTAGCGCATTGAAGTAACTATGGCGGCCAAAT
>JAHDBS010000515.1 GCA_020630225.1 Anaerolineales bacterium
AGACAGCAAGAAGTAGATGATGTGATCACGAGATAAGCGTGAAGACATATAAGCCCCGAATGGCGCACCGACAATCACAATTGGAATGGCGACTAGCCAGTAAGACCAAGCAATGCCAATGTCTTGCATCACCATGCCACGCGCTGCAAAGCCAATGATTGAATTCAACGCCATGATGATGACTGTTGTTGGCGTGCTAATTTTTTCATTGATGCCATACATCAGGGTCAGCACAACATAGGTCAGCATATCGATGCCGGAGCCGGTGTTGGCGGCCACAACGCCACCAAAAATCCCGATGCCGAAGAACAATGCTTTTTGTGAGCCTTCCCAAGCAGGCAATTCACTGCGCGGTTCCCAATTCAGTACCCAGCGTGAAATGAAGACCGCCACCCCAAACACTGCGGCGGTAAACGTAAACAAAATCTTTGGATACGGTGCTGGCAGCGAGACAAACATCCCGCCAATCCCGCCTAAAATCCCGCCTAGCGTCACCCAGAGAATGACTTTTGGCAAAATCGGCACCTTGCGGATCAAAATCACAACCCCAGCCATGGTCATACCGACAGCTTGGATCATGAGACCAAAGGTACGCGCGTCTGGAGCGGCAATATGCAGCACTTTCGTAAAGACTGGAAACGCGATTGCTGCACCGCCTTCTGCTGTAGCACCCGCAACAAACGAGCCAAGCGTCATGGTCAGCGAGATAGGCCAATATTCTTTGAATAAGCCCCAGTTGTTGCTGGCTGTCATATAAATTGTCCAAGCAATCCAGATTGCAACGACAAGTATTGGGTATAAGTTTTGGCGCGTCATGCCAAAACGAGATGATGATTGGGATGGTGTTGAATTGTTCATACCTATTTCGATGGTTAGTATGTGTCTACATGCATCTTAGTGAGACACAGTTCCATATGGTGCGTGCACTGTAAACGTAACACCTAAAGCATTTAGAACACATTTGGATTTAGATAAGATCTACAAGAACGCAGATGTTGCAAAAAAAGAGCGAGTGGAGCTTTCTGCTCACACTCGCCCTTGTGAAGTGGATATGACGTTATTAGCGGTTATGCATTGTCACCGGTGATGGCTGCGCCAACATTCCCAAAGAAGCCTGCATTGTCACCACCACCGCGGTTCCCGCGGCGACCGTTACGTTCTGGCAATTCAACACCTAGTTCTTCAGCAATGTCTTGGAAGCTCATGCCGTCGTCCAGCATTGCTTGCAATTCATCGACGCTAATGCCTAGCAAATCGGCTTTCTTTTCCATCTTCAGAGCTTGCTTTACAGTGCGCAATTCTTCACGGATGGTGTCTTCATCCAAACCCAGATCTTCGATGATGTCGCTGTGGCGATCACCAGCGTCGTAGTAGGCCTGCAATTCTTCAACCGTAATCCCAAAGACATCTGCGACTTCTTGCTTCGCTTCTTTTGGGCCACGTTGGCTAACGCGTGCACCGCCATCATCGGCTGGAGCGTCTTCTTGCGCAAAGGTTACGGCTGTCCCGGCGACCAATGCCGCCATCACCAACATCCCAGATACAATAAAGCTGAGTTTTGAGAAAATTTTCATGAGTGTATCTCCTAAATTAGAGTAAGTTTCTTGTTCTTGGGTCGAGCTCGCGTTGCTGTCTCGACTACACTCATAGTCTAGAAGTGGCTTGTAAAGTCCAAATAGTAACCTTGTAAAATCTGTGTAATTCCAATGAATAGATGATGAGACAGCCACTCATTGCAGTTACGTAGTTACGCGGTTGCGGCGCAACAGTGTTACCTTTTTTTGAATTATCATTTCCACAATTTTTTATGCAAACTCTTGAAACCCCGGCCCTGATCTTAGACAAGGTCAAACTTCAAAAGAATCTATCCACCTTCCAAAACCGATTGCTGGCGCTTGGCGTACGGCTGCGACCGCATGGCAAAACTGCCAAGAATATTGAGGTTGCGCAACTTGCGCTTGCCGGGCAACCAGCACGGTTAACTGTTTCTACCCTGCGTGAAGCAGAGTATTACTTTGAACACGGCATTACTGACCTCACCTACGCTGTTGGGATTGCGCCTAGCAAGCTAGATCATGTCTGCGATTTGATCAAACGCGGAGCCAAGATGAAAATCATTTTGGATTCTGCTGCTCAGGTGATGCTAGCTGCCCAAAAAGCAGCGAGACATCAAGTGACCTTACCTGTGCTGATTGAAATTGACTGTGATGGACATCGTTCTGGAGTGCAACCAAATGATCCACTATTGCTGGAGCTAGCGCAGCAAATTGTCGAAAGCCAGGATTTAATGTTGCGAGGAATTCTGACTCACGCTGGGGAGTCTTATGCGTGCACTTCTATAGAAAAGATTACTGCGCTAGCTGAACAAGAACGCGCATTGGCTGTGCAGTGTGCCAACACCCTGCGTACCAATGGGTATCCGTGTTTAGAGGTCAGTGTTGGGTCTACCCCGACGGGACGCTTTGTAGAAAATCTCGCGGGTGTCACGGAATTTCGCGCGGGCGTTTATATGTTCTATGACTTGGTTATGGCGGGACTGGGCGTGTGTCAGACTGAAGACATTGCCGCGACGGTGCTGACCTCTGTGATTGGGCATCAGCATAACAAGGGCTGGCTGATTACCGACGCGGGCTGGATGGCGCTTTCGCGTGACCAAGGCAATGGGCAGCACGGCAGCGGGATTGTTTGTAATTTAGACGGCACCCCACACCCACTAGAGTTGATTGTCTCAGGCACTAATCAAGAGCATGGCATTATCACGCGCCGTGACGGCGGCAAAATTGATCCTGCCGATTTCCCTGTCGGCACCTTATTACGAATATTGCCCAATCATGCATGCGCAACCGCAGCACAATATGGGCAATATCATGTTATTGACGGTTCAGAAACCGTCGTAGATGTTTGGGACCGCGTGAATGGGTGGT
>JAHDBS010000516.1 GCA_020630225.1 Anaerolineales bacterium
ACCAAGTCACTGCGCAAGCAGCATTTAAAGATGTCACTGACTTTCTCAATAGTCACGACATCTATTTAGATAAAACACCGATTGAACTCAAGTTGCGTGACCGTTACCATGTCGGAAATAAGAATGCGCTCGGACTGGCACTCATCAAAGTGCTGAATGTCAACGGGAAAAAGGTCAAACAGCCAACCAATAAGATCAGAATGCGGAGCGGTATGCCATACATGCTGTTTGGAAGCGTTCTAATTCATGAACTTGGCCATACGTGGCTAGCGCAAAAACGGTTTCCGTGGGTAACGCCTAAAACGGAAGAAGGCATTTGTGAATTGTTTGCCTACCTTTGGCTAAATTCGAAGCGCACTCCATATGCTGGATATTTAGCTAAAAAGCGAGTAAGCGCAAGAGATGATTTGTATGGCGGTGGCTTACGAAAAGCGCTGCAGTATCTTCGTAACAATACGTTGCTTAGTCTGCTTGACCAAGTTAAGTTGGCAGGCGACTTTGCGGAAGTAGAGCGCGAATAGAAAATGCAAAATTCAATTGCTGCCGGCACGGTCTTTCAAAATAGATATACCGTTATTTCGCAACTTGGTAAAGGCGGGTATGGCGCTGTTTACAAAGCGTGGGATAGTAAGTTTGGGAGACATGTTGCCTTAAAAGCTAATGAACTACAGGATAGAGCAACGGTAGCTCAGTTCTTTTTTGAGGCACAAGTCCTAGCCAAGATATCGCATACAAATATTGTTCGTGTTAGTGACCATTTCGCAACGCCGGCAGGGCAACAATGCCTAGTCATGTCTTTTATTGAGGGGGAGACGTTAGAAGAGCGCGTCCAGAAGTTGGGGAATGATGTTCGTAATATTGATGTTGCTGGCGCTGTTGAAATCGCCACAAAAATTTGTAGCGCATTGACGCATATTCATACAGCAGTTGCCCCCATAACGCACCGCGATATAAAGCCGTCTAATATCTGTATTGAGGCGCATACACAGGAGCCAATTCTTGTTGATTTTGGTTTAGCCAAACCATTGGTATTAGGCGGGATTTCGGTGACGGGGGCCCAAGGTATCACGGTGGGGTATTCGCCACCAGAGCAATATTACTCTGGGTTAGGCAAAACCGATCAGCGTTCAGACATCTATGCGCTAGGCGCGACGTTATATTACGCGCTTACCTTGCAAGAAGTCCCACCAAGTATTGATTTGCTGATTGATAAGTCTAAGGTGCCTGCGCCAAAGACGATAAACGCAAACGTTCCTCAAGCAATTTCAGATGCTGTGATGAAGGCGATTAATCTTGAATCGAAAGATCGCTTTCAATCCGCAGCAGACTTTCGCCAAGCGCTTACGAAGCGTCAGGCATCAGTAAGCAATACACCGCAACAGGTCGCGTCACTTCCGCCGCGAAAAAGTAGCCATTCAGTAAATCAAGTTGCTAGTTCAATAACACTTGCACGACGTTATGGTGCTGTATTAGCACTTTTCATAAGTTGCCTAATAGGGGTCTTTTTTGTGAGACCAAGAGTTGTTGAGCAACGTGGTAATTTGACTAAAACAGCTGTACAGCAGATTGTGCACGAAGAAGCAACTGTTTCTGCTCAACAAACACGCGAAGCAGCAGACCGTGTAGCTCAGATTGCAACTGTGACGGCAACTGCGTTGACTATAGTGCCGAGGTTAACGTACACATCAGTGAGAAGCTCAACAATGACACCTTCGTTTACGCCAGTTCCGATATCTAACAATTGTGAGGCAACAATTAGGGGCATGACTGGTGGACAAAGATTTGTATTCCAATATCCAGATGGTGGGGAAATGGGCCAAACTCGAAAGATAACTAACAATTCAGTTGTAAATGTAATTGCTACTATTCCAGGAGCGGCTTGGTATCAGATTATTGATTCTGATGGCGAGCAAGGATGGATACGGAATGAGTTTTTGGCATTTGTAGATCTTGCGTGTCAATCTACTATCTGGATGCCCACACTCGCACCTACGCCTACTATATGGATACCTACACCTACGCCTACTATTTTGACATCAAACAGCAACTGCACGGCAACAAATATTGGTGGACAGAAACTTGTTTACCAATATCCAGGTGGTGTGGAAACGGTTCAAACGCGAACATTGACTAACAAGGCGGCAGTCAATGTAGTCGCTACGATTGCAGACAAAGCCTGGTATCGAATTGTTGATCCTGATGGTAATGAAGGCTGGGTCCGTAATGACTTCTTGTCATTTACAGATCTTGCGTGTCAGCCAACAGTTATGGAGGTTTCATATGCGTTAGGCATGCATTCAGAAGATGTAAACGCGCCAACTACGGTCATTGCTGATGAAACCTTTATCTCAAACACCTATCAATGGAATATTAATGGGTTGATTTTGCCCTTGGATCGTGCTGATTATGGCGAACAGTTTGTAGTCATTGATGCCTACGGTGGCGAGGCGGTAATGGTATCTCATGCGACTGAATTAATTCAGTCTGGTCCAATGCAATTCATTATGGCGTTTGATCGTTTCAACGCCAGCGGATCTTCTGAAGTAGGCTTGCGTCTTCGTAGTACTGGCGATGATTACATTAGAGTAGCAATTAATGCAGAGTGCACTTTGTTTGTGTATCAAACAAATGAATTGGTCTACCAACGTGATTTTGAGGCAGGCGCAAATGATTGTAGTTCAGACAATATTCCGGATGTGCTGAAAATTTCACTTGATGAAGATATGGTGATGACTGTGCAGATCAATGACTCAGATGATATGCCTGTCCTGTTGACCGATCCCTCTGGGAAATATTCGCAAGGCACTATTTCAGTTGATGCAAAGGATGCCAGAGTGAGTTTGTTCTATTTAGCAGCAGTACAACCATAACCGAGAACCCAAATATGACAAACTGTCCAAACTGTTACGCGCC
>JAHDBS010000517.1 GCA_020630225.1 Anaerolineales bacterium
AGCGCAATCAATAGCCGAATTGCTTCAAGCTCCATAGCCGGTGGCCGTGATGCCAACCACGCCGCATGCGAGCGTGGTGCACTCATGTCATACACAATGCCCAAGTCATGCTCGGCGTGCGCCAAGAGCGGCACCTGGTGTGCGTTAAGTGCAGCTAAGCTTTGCCGAATATCTTCTGCATCCGTATTTGGGAAGTCATCAATGCCAGAATGCACCATGAAGCATTTAGCAGCTAACGCGCCAGCATCGATCAATGACCCAAGTTGGTCAGCATTGTCTGGCACTGCGCCAGCATATAGCCCGACATTTACATGCAATTTACCTTGTGACGCGACTACCTTTTGCTCCCACGCTTCCATTGAGGTGGTCACCGGGTCGCTATTGAGCGGCATGTCAACAATCGTGGTCAAGCCAGCTTTGGCGGCAGCGCGTGTTGCGGTAAAGAAGCCTTCCCAGTCTGTACGCCCCGGCTCATTGATATGCACATGCGCATCAATAAATCCGGGCAGAATGGCTGCATCGCCGACGTTACGGACCTCATAATCAGCCGGAACCGCGTCTTGATTGACAACATCCACAATAATGTTGCCATCCACCAGTAGCGCCCCACTGCGCACGCCTGCAGGCGTGACAATTGTTTTACTAAGCCAAGCTTTTTTCATACGTTTTTATATTTACTTAGCACAGGTCGTGAATACCCAAAGTTGAACTTTTATGTGCTGTTGAGTAGTGGTGACAGTCTTCTAATAATAGCTAGCAGAACACACTTTGCGACTGAATGACAGGCAAAATGCCATCACATCTATCGCCTACATTCTGTCCGCTATTCTATAAATCCGACAGCATCGGAACGACACGCTTCACCAGTTGAATTGGAAAACCCCAAGGGCAGCGCACAATTTGAAGTTGGTCACCAACGGGTGAAATGATGAGATCACCATCCTGTGTCCCACCGGCAGCAACTAAGCGGTTCTTTTCAGCTTCTAAGTCTTCTGCGGTGAATGCAATATGAAACACAAAGGGATCATAAATAGAGAAGTCAATTGTCGGCAGGTCGGTTCGTGAAAAAAGCTCGATAACTGTTGCACCACTATCATCCACTAAAAACCGCTCATGCGGAAATGAATCATTGCGCCGCGCCAGCTTGAGACCTAAATTTGCAATATACCAATCCGCCATCGCAGCAGAATCTGTTACGTTGAAGCCAATGTGTTCGATTTTCATAAGTCACTTGTAAAAATGTTTTGCAGATTATAGCGAACTCACAAAATCCATAAATCTGCTTTCTACACTTTATGGCGATATAACTTGCCATCCCCGTTTTTCGCAGCATCTATGCCCGAAAAGTTCACGATCGATTATCATTACAGCAGTGTCATTTCCACACTGCACACTTGAAATAAGGCTACTCATCTCTATGTCTCAAATTGCTCCTGTCCCTGCTTTCGTTATCGCCTATTCCGACTCAGATTTCACAAATCCGCATGAAATGGTGCTACCCGATGAACCACAAGAGTGTACTGGCAACTTCACCCACATGGGCGCGAAATACTGGGGGTTAGAAACCGGCAGACATTGTGCCACAACTGTGAGCGCAGACGACCATGCCTTCCAGTACAACCATCAGGCACATAACTGGATTACAGTGCAACTCAAGACTCGCACAGTGGTAACGCAGGTCAAGGTCAGCACTAAGTGGTTTACCGGCAACCAAGTACGCGCTATTTCGGTCATTTTCAAAGACGAACTCACTGGTGCAGAATGTGAAGCCCTTACGCGGGTTGCCTTAGACCCAGATGCAGAGCATACCTTTGACATTCCGCCCACGGTGGCAACGGAATGTCATATCAAAATTTACTATGAAGGTGGCATTGCCCGTATCAATTTTTTCGGGGAACCGGCCGCAGAGCAATTACCAACCCGCGCTAATCTTTTAGAGAATGCAACGCAGTCGCATATTTCCAATGAACATTATGGTAATCCAGATATGGCTGTCAAAGGTTCACGGGCTGAAATGCACATGGTCGGCTGGGAGTCCGCTCGCACTGGGTTTGGCGAACGCGTTTTGTTCACGCTCAACCGCCCTACTCTTGTAGAAGAACTCGTTGTTGATACTTACATGCATCGCCTTAACCCGCCATTGTCTTGCCATGTCTTTGGAATTAACGTCACAGACACCGCCGATCTTGATATGCTCATGGCCCAACGTCCACGCTGGATGCTGAAATTCAATGATGGCACAACTGTTGTCCCAGATGATTTTCAAGCCTATATGCTGGCCCAACGTTACTTAGACGAGGCAGTGCCAGACACAGACAACTTCCAAATTATGCTAACCCAGGAAGATGACTGCCCTTGGATCCCTGTACTCCCGTTTGCACCTTTGCAAGCCGACACATGGCATCGCTTTACTGACTTCGAAAATACTGGCCCATTCACACACTTGCTGTACATGCACTACCCAAATGGTGGTGTACATGGCCTCAAACTATTTGGCACAGAACAATAATTATGAAAATCCTAATTGCCCACAACGGAACGGATGAATTCCGCCGCATCTTAGACGCCCGGTTTCCAGATGATGATATCTGCTATGTCGATGACCCTGAAGCGTTAGCAGGCGCTCTCGCGGAACATCAGCCTGAAGCCGTTTTTTCAATTAAAGAAACGGGGTTTCCGGGTAAATATCATCCACAGATTATGCAGTGCCCAAGCGTGCGCTGGGTACAGGTTGGCGGCTCGGGCTACGAGCACATGGGACCATGGGATGCAGACCGCATTACAGTGACCAACTGCGCTGGTGTGCTCGCACGTTACCTTGCAGAAACGGTTACCGGCGCAATGATTATGCTAAACAACAACACGTTGGATAATCAGCGCCAGCAAAAGGAACATGTGTGGAA
>JAHDBS010000049.1:0-1349 GCA_020630225.1 Anaerolineales bacterium
GCTCGGGTTATGTAGCAACGTCACTACCAAACAACGTTCCGCGCTAATGCTTCCATCTTTCGAATACTGTCATAGTCTGCGTCTGTGACGGCAGCAAATTTCTGCATTTGACTAGCGGCCAAAATAGCTCGCCCTTCCGCAGTTGTGTGCATATTGAGGAACGCACAGCGCACAGCATTGCGCAGTTCAAGCGGCAACGTTGTGCTCACAACCCAAGGTGGAATTGGGCTCGGACCAAGCACATCAATTACCCGTAGCTGAGAAAGGATTTCAGGGCGTTCTACTGCTGCAATTTCTAACACCGTGCTATCAATCGCGGAGGCATCAATAGTGCCATTGAGCACCAAATCTATCGCTGTCAGGTGCGCCCCAGCCTCAATGACATCCCCAAAGAAATTTTTGAATTCGCCCCGCTTTGCTAGGTGATAACGCGTAATGTTATGACCTGATTGTGAATGCGGTTCGTTGAATGCCCAGCGTGCCCCTCGCAGATCTTCAAATGTCTTGAATTTGCTGTCGCGGCGCACAATTACGTCTGAAAAATATACTGGTGACTGCCTATAGCGCGCACCGGCCATTACTGGTGCAGCAACTAACTCAAACGCACTTGGGTTGTCATCCGCTTTCCATGTGTATGGCAATCCACAGACCCAACCAAGTTGGGCAGCCCCTGAGTCCAATAGCGCCTCACGCGCTTGCCAAGACACGTCATCAACAAACTCCGTCTTGATACCCAATTTCTGCCCGAGGTATTCCGTAATTGCCGCGCAGGACTGGTCAGCATTGACAGACTGAATCGAAATAACACTTAAGGTATCCGTGACCTTAGCGGCACGTTCTTTTGGGAGGCAATCAATCAAAGGTTAGACTCGTTCGGGGTAGTTAGAAAAGATGCCATCAACCTTGCAGGTACGCATCCATGAAATATCAACTGGGTCATTTACAGTGTACACAAGCACTTGCAAACCCGCCGCATGGGCTGCGTCTACTAGGTCTGGCGTGACATCATCTACCCATGGGTTTACCGCCACAGCTTCTAGCGTATTAACCAAAAAATCAAAGTTAGGATCTTCCGCGTAATATAGCCCTGCTCGCGCAAAAACTGGATTCATGGCCTTTGCTGCTAACAGTTGATCATGATCAAATGAAGACAGCAAGAGCTGATCTGGCGTCCAGCCTGACTGGCACTGTTGCTCTAAAAATGCGACCACTGGCGCAGCCGTGTTTGGACCTTTTAGCTCAACGTTGATGTTGACCTTGCCTTTACAAAGGTCAAAGACCTCGCTTAGCAGCGGAATTTGCTCACCGTTGCCAGCATCTAATGCACGCAGATGTTGCAAAGTATGGTC
>JAHDBS010000049.1:1449-15054 GCA_020630225.1 Anaerolineales bacterium
CCTTCACTCACCATCACACTCGTCCCAGCAATCCAAACGCCTGTGACCGCACCATTCCGTTTTTCAGTACGCGCATCCAGAATGCTTGGGCGTCCGATTTCAGTGCCTTGGCTAATGCGCCATGCAAAGTCACCATTGTCTTCTGGTGCCAACTTGGTCAGCAGACCTGCTAAGGCACAATTTGCGCTGCCGGTTGCGGGGTCACCAAAGTTATTAGACAACGGTGAAATCATGCGACAGTAAATATCAAAGTCATCATCACCACGGGTGTAAATGTACATGGACCCACGCACACCTTCAGCAACCAGTTCACGGAGCGGCTCTACATTGATATTCACTTGGCTCAGTGCTTCACGGTCTACAACTTCAGTCACCATATAAGGCATACCAACAGAAGCCGTTTGCGGCAGATGATGGCGCGTTTCAATTTGCGTAACACTCAATCCTAGAATGTCTGCAATGCGTTCTGTCGGTTGCACTTGCGATGTTTGCAACTGCTGTGGCGCTTTGAGTTCACACCAAACATGTCCATTTGCGAGCCGCTTGATTTGAATATCAACTGGCCCTGCCCCTTCTTCAAAGGTCACCTGTAATTCATCACCCCAATCACCAAGCTCACCAGTTGTTGCCAGCACAAAGGCAGTCCCAATGTTTGGATGCCCAGCAAAGCCCATCTCCGTGACACGATTGAAAATGCGCACACGTTTTGTTCCGCCCTGCTCTGGAGGCAGAATAAATGTTGATTCAGCGAAATTGAATTCGGCGGTAATGGCCTGCATTTGCGCAGTGGTTAGTCCGCGTGCGTCTGGCAACACAGCGAGTTGGTTGCCGCCAAAGCGGGTATCGGTAAAAACATCACAGGTGTAAAACTTATAAGTAGTCATATCAATTTAGAATTATAAGCAGCTAGCAGAGAAACACGCGCTAAACGACCTAATGATTACACGGTGTTTAGCCTGTTACGCAACTTACTTATGCCCAATATCGATAAACGCAACACCTTTGCAGAAACTGTCTTCACCTATCAGGTCAGTAAAGACCAACGTGTCTTTATCGCTTGGCACGGCAAACAAGTTACAATTCTGAAAGGCAAAAAGGCGGCGCAATTCATCAAAAAGATCGAAACGCTTGGGCATCGCGAAGCCCAATTGCTCATGGCAAAGGCCACAGGTAATTTCAAGCGTGGCAATGAACGCTGACATATCCGGCCAGCATCCATATTCTCCTGACTTCAGGCGTAACCGCCCTACACTTCAGAATAATCTCCCATTGTCTGTGATCACCCCTGTGCACTAGGATTGCAGCACAGTTACCACACAGCTGTACCCACACTCTATTCAAAACTTAATTTGCACTTGGGAGGAATTTCAGTCATGTCTGCAAGACGTTATCCTGTTGCCATTATTATTACAATTCTTGCACTGCCAGCATTGGCCTGTAGCCTGCTACAACCAGATTCACAGCCAACGTTGGAAGATGTCATTGAAGTAACCAATACAGCAATTCCAGCTACAGAAATTCCTGCAGCAACCCTCACCAGCTCACCCCCGACTGAAGTTGTTGCAACACCCACGTCTCTTCAAGCAGATGTCGAACCGACTGAGCCTCCTGAAACAGCAGAAATCGAAAACATATATCAAATTCCGTCAACTGTTGGGCTAAATGAAAACGGTAACTGGCTTGTGTTTATTGCTGACAGCAAATTATGGGCTCTGAATTCAGATGGTAGCGGCTTGACAGAGCTAAGCGCCGCTAGCCTACCAACGGGGTTGGAGGTTGCGACTGTAAAAACGGCACCCAGCGGCGGACTGATTGCTTGGGAGCAAAAGCAAGAAGGTGCAATTTTTGAGCATGTGCTTTATATCACCCGCCTACCAAGTGGTGACACTGTTCGTATTCCACTTATGCGTGATGCTCCTACGGAAGATCGCATTAAGTTTGGAGGCGACTTGAGCGATGTCTACACCGGTCTCCAACGCACTGACAGTTTCGCTTGGTCACCTGACGGTCAACACTTAGCATTCATGGCGCAGCTAGACGGCCCAAGCATCGATTTATATACCTATGCAGTCGCTGATGGCAGCATCACGCAATTGACTGATGGACCAGCACAGGGCATGACGCCTATGTGGTCGCCTGACAGTAGACAAATTGTGCATGCTGGTGTCGAAAGCTTCGGGACAGGGGCCGGATATAACATGGCTGGTGTTTGGAGCGCAGCAGTTGACGGCAGCTTTGTGACTACGCTGTATCCAATGCCGCCGCGGACTGCACAAGAGTCAATTTATGGCTTCTTAGGCAACAATCGCGTTGTGGTGGGGTCAGCCGACATTAGCTGCGGCACTAAGGATCTAAGAGCGGTGGATTTGGAGACGTTGGCCATCAGTTCAATTTGGCCGGACTATTTTGCAGGCGTTAGCATCCATGCTGAAAGTGAGGTGGTGCTTATCAATTCATTTGAACAAGCAGACTGCACGCCAGACCCCAAAGAGGGATTAGAGGGCGATTGGCTGGCATTACCAGAGCAGGAACTGCGACAAATTTCTGAGCCACAAGCGGTTGCACTCAGCAATTTTATGCAGTCCCCCAATTTTTCAGTAGCTAGTGATTACACCAGCTACACCTTGGATGAAGGCGACAACTACTTACCAGAAAACGCAACTGGTATCCGAATTATTGGCGGAAGTCCTTTTGCAGCAGCCTATATTCCTGACCCTCAGTCGACCTTACTCATCGGATCACCACTTGGTTGGGAGCCACTAGTTTCTGGTGAAGACATACGCTGGTTCGATTGGGCACCAGACTCATCAGATCTATTTTTTATTACAGACACAGGAATATACATCGCGCCAGAGGTAGCTGAAAATCAGCCTGCGTTAGTAACGGCTGAATTCCAAGTGTGGGAAGCCTATTGGGTGCGAGAGTAACCGACTACTCCGCAATGTTAGTTTGCAGAATACGGTAGACATCATAAGGCGTTGTTATGCCAAAAAAGCTGTCATATTTACGGCTGCGATTCCTACCCTTAACTTCACCAGAGAAAATCCGGATTGACCCTAGGCCTCGGCTGTTTTCAAGCAACCCAGACTTGACTTCTGCACTAACAATTTTTTCGTACGGGAGTGACTTGTAGCTCACGCCAAACACACCTGAGCGCAGCAGCACCCGCTGGTTTGTAAGCGCGTAATATGCATTGCGGTAGTTCAGCAGCAAGTAGACAAAATAACCAAAGCTGCCCCAAAACGGGATTAGATGAATAGCAAAGAACGCGATAAATCGGAAGTCGAATTCTGGAGCATTACCTTCTAATCCACCCAAGAAAAATGTCCCCATAATAAAGACATCAAACGCTAGCCAGAGCAGACCAAAGGCTAGAAAGGACAGGCCCTGTCGCAAGTAAGAAAGCCGATTAGGCTTACCTGACCAAATAAACGTTTCGCTTGGGTTTTGAATTTGCTCAAATTGTTGGGCGTGAGAAATGTACATGAGGCTAGCGTAGCATGCAAAACCGTAATGATTTTTTTAGTTTTGATTAAGTTACGGTGCAAACTGAAGAGCAAACCATTGCAAATATGTTGCTAATTCATTGCCCCAGAATGAGGGAATATGCGCGCCTGGCCGCACAACATATTGATGCTCAATTTCATTTTTCGCTAGTAAGTTATGCAACTCTAAATGCTGCGGATAAAAGCCATCACTTTCTCCTACGTCAAGGTATAACGCAGGCATTGGTTCAGCAGCAATCAGCGTTGGCACAGTGGTCATGCCATAGGTCATTACAGGTGCACTATAGATCCCAACAGCCCCAAACAGGTCTGGATAGCTTAGCCCAATAAACGCAGCCTTACTTCCGCCAGCAGACATACCTGCAATGCCGCGAGTAGCACGATCTGCCACCGTTCGAAACTTAGCATCGATGTCAGGAACCAACTCAAAAACCACTGTCTGCGCGTACGCAGCACCATCCCAGTCATGCTTGACTGATGGGGACACAATGATCATTGGCTCAATCAGGCCTTGGGCAATGAGTTGGTCAGCAACAGTGTTCGCACCAAGCGTAAACCAAGAATACCGACTCGCGCCGCCGCCGTGCAGCAAATAAAGCACTGGATAGGCCTCAGATTGATTGTCATAACACGGTGGCAAATATACGCTGGAGCTGAGGCGTCCGTAAGCATCTGTGTCTGTGAAGACATCCACAATGCTGCCGTTTGGAGAGGTACACCTTGGTGCCCTTGAAAATTGCCAACTTGCTAATCCGCATAGCGCGACAAGCAAGCCAAAATAAGCCAGACTAGTCCGAGAGATCACGGCTGTGCCAATTTATTTGAACATTGCTAGAAAACGTTGCTTCGCTTCTGCACGGGAGACGATTTCGATTTGGGTTGCAATAACCCACAAATTCCCCCATGTATCCCGTACTCGCGCAACACGTTGCCCAAAGAATTGATCTTCCGGCGCCTGCACTGAGATTGCACCTTGCCCCACCGCCAAAGCAAAAGTGGCATCCACATCGGGGACATACACAAAAGCTTTGGTTGGATAACTATGGTCTTGTCGCGGCCCAAGAATAACAATTGAGTCGCCGATTTGAAATTCAGCATGCACAATGTTGCCATCTGGCATCTGATATAAATCAAGCTCTTTTGCATCAAAGACCGTCGTAATGAATGCAATCAAGCTCGCGACATCGTCCACATTGATCGTGGCCTGAACGCTATGAAATCCGGCAGGAATATGGTTCATTGTTAGGCCTCCAAATATTGATCGTAGTCTGCAATGCGCTGCGTGAGACGGGTTGCCAACACTGGGCTTGCCGTGTGCAACGCGGCAAAAATCGTCTCTGCTTCGGCTTGGTAACGCTGTTTTTTCGACACTGACCAGTAATGTGGTGGCGGACCTAAATTTGATATGCGGTCAGCAAGTTTTACTAACCATATCTCGCGTGGCTGCTCACGAATCCGCGTGAGGCTGTCAGCCATTGCCTCGGGTTTTGGTAGGTCTGCATTTTTTGTTAGCGCAAGTACACCATCAGCAACAGTCAGCCCAAATCGTTTGGCAACATCAGAATGCGTTACGGGAGTGTCCTCAATAACATCGTGTAACAACGCACATTGCACAGCAAGGTCTGGTTGTGGATGTCTTTCTTGCGCTAGACAGGTCATAACCTCCATTGCCACCATACTAAGATGCATAATATAGGGCAGCCCTGTGCCTGGATATTCCTGCCCCTGATGCGCCTCTGCTGCAAACCAATAGGCATCTCGATATAAAACTGGGTTCCAAATGTTTACTGTTGCGGTGTTACTCATATTTTCTTGAACGGACCTCCTGCACCAACGCATCATAGGTTGGTCTTGTAATGCGAATTGCTGTTTGTGGTGTTAGTGATGGTTGCAAAATCACTTCATGCGGGCCACCAGATGTATTTGCGACACGGCGGCGGGTAATGTTAGTCCATGGGATATGCAGTATTCGCATTGGAAGCGGCCCAATAAACGTTGGTGACAAATACACCCCACTGCCTGATGCCCAAATAGATATGCCTCTTTTGAACCTTACCGTGCCAACACTAACAGCACCTTTAGACGTTGGTACGCGGTAATTAAGGGCGTAATTTACACTGTAAAACTCTTCTAACTCGTGCCAGCCACTGCGCTGACGAGCCAAAGCGTTCAGCAGGAAAGCCAACAAGAAGAACATGGGAAGACCACAGCAGACAAAGCTTAAACCCAACATAGTTTTGACTAACGTTGCATCCATTGCCAACCTCCTCAGTAATCAGGCTTTCTAGAAGCATTTCAATCCGAATGCTAAAGCATCATAAGATGCGTTAACTCCAAATTACTGTAAAACTATTCGGTTTTCTATCCGACTTTATTGGGCTTTTCAGCGCTTATTGATGTAAAGAAACGAGCTGTTCGCTAACTGTACTAGGCAAAGTCACAATGTTGCCAAAACGCAACGGTGCTACGCGCTGCTGTGTACTATAGACTGTATCATCTGCGATGCTGTAGTAGAGCAAATTGCTATATCTGCTGGAGAGGCTGTATTCACGATACACAAGAAATTGGCTGTCTGGAGTCCATAACACGCTTGTGTCTGTACTATTCAGGGCAAACAACACGGTCTGCTGCTGCGTCGCAAGGTCATATAAGACAACATCACGATTTACCGTATGCTCCCGAAAGAACACAATTGACTTACCATCCGGTGACCAAAGTGGCACGTAGCCGACATCAACAATTTCTACTTCTGTTGTCGCAAGATCAATGATCGCGACCCGATGAATGTCGTTGTTATAGACTAGCTTAGTTGAGTCTGGCGACCAAGATGGACCAACATGCACTTGCCCATTGTTTCGCACCCCACGGTAGTCTGCGGCTATGGTGCTGAACGTTTGAGACTGAACATCAAACACCTGTAACGCTTTCCCCGCTGACGTCGCAATATAGTTACCATCTGGTGACCAACGCCCTGGAGCGTGATTACCGCTTTGCGTACGAGTCAGATCTTCAAAGACAACATTCAAGTTTGCATCAAAAATAACAAAATGCGCTGGAGCGTTTGGCGCCGTCTCAGTTTTAGCTTCTGCCACAATGAACTGCCCATCTGGCGAGACATCAAAAGCGCCAAAATGCCTGACCTTGTCCGCATTTGAGACAAATGCGAGCGTGTCTTGCGTGCCATCTAATGGGTAAAACCGCCCACCAGATGCCAAGACCCACTGTTGCTCCGCACCGATTGTGGTGAGTTCGTCTGGAATAGTAGTAGCGCTTAGGACGGACGTTGGCAATGAATCGAGGTCAACCAAAGGCTCTGCTGCAGCTAAGGTGCAGCCAAGCAAGCCAAATACCAGCACAAAATAAGGGAGGGCAATACGATGAGAAAACATAGACAATACTGAGTGAACGTAGATGCTAACGCATTGCGCAGCAAATTGTTAGACACTCAGTACTGCATAAGTCACATTCTAAACCAGACTATAACAAGTTTAGAATGTGACAGGCTATGAGATTTAGTTTTCGTTAGAGTGTTGCGCCAGCATGTAGTGTCGCTCAAAAGCTGTTGGAAGCCCTTTAACCACCTGCCCACTAAGCTGTGGGGACTTTACACGAGTGTCTGTAAGGGTCTTTGTCTCAAAGGAATAGTGCATCAGAATATAAAACTGATTTGGATGCACAAACTGCTGGTCTCGAAACAGTATCCCCTTGCCATCCGGTGTCCAAAGATAAGGCCCCTTGTAGAAATCGTCATCAAATAGCTTTTCCTCAGTTTGGGTCGCGACATCATAAACATATATTGACATCACATCATCTCGATCTCTGCTATACAACATCTTGCTCCCATCAGGTGAAAAAACCGGCAAACTGCCAGCGACGGTTTCGGTTTGCTCTCCGGTAGCGATATTCACGATGAGGTTTTGATGGTCATTTGACCGATATACAAGTGACGTTGAATCTGGGGTCCACTGCGGTGCTGGTGTTCCATAACCACGAATGTGTGTGTCGTAATGATTTGATGCAACTGTTGTAAATGTACGGGTCGCCACATCAAATACAATGACATCGGTGCCTTCTGCCATTGCGATCTTCTTGCCATCGGGGGAAAAATGGTAACCATTTATATGCGAGGTTCCGACTTTTGTTGGATCCTCAAAAACAACATTAAGATCTGAATCTAACACTACAAATCGTGACCTAAGCCACTCGTCATTTGCTAACAGGTCTTGATGTTCGGCCGCCGTTATAAATGGCGCAACTAGGCCAACTAAAAGTTGACCATCGGGCGAAATATCGAAGTCTCCAAAAGATTTATAGTCGAAGTCAATAATTTCGCTTTGATCTGTATATTTCGGCACGCCATAGACAGGAAAGCCCGGACTGAGCTCTATATAGTGTCCAGTGCCTGTTTGCAACAACCAACCTTGAGCTGCCATCTCATCTAATATGGGATGAGAAGCGGCAAACTGTCGTGTCGCAGTCGCGGTTAGTTGACGCGCTTCTCTTGCCGCACTCCCGCCTGAAAAACAGGCAACCGTCAATGCAATTGAAAAGATCAACAATGCATTGATACGAATAATTTGCTGCTTACTCAATGTTTTCATTACCAATAGTCTCCAATAATTACCGCCGATTAGGGTTTTCTGTTTCATTGTTATCTCTGAGATAAATTAGATTTTTATACCAGTCTGGCAACACTTGCAGCGGCCCATCAATGACGGCCACGCCTAAGCCAGTCGAGCCACCTTCGTTCTCAACCACGTCATAGAATTTGAGCGGTCCGTAAATACTATTGGTCCAACTCCCTTTATAGAACAAATAGCGACTGTCAGGCGACCAAATAAGCGGTCGACGAAAGCCACTGATTTGATCCAAAAGCCGCGAGGTTTCTGTTTCCACATCATACAGTCGGGCATACCAACGGTTGTTGTCGACTGTGAAATAGGCAATCGATTTACCGTCTGGTGACCAAGACGGCAAGCGCCCTTCGGCAATAATTTCAATCTCGCCAGTTTCTATAGTTAGCACGGCAATTTCGTCATTTTCAGTCTGATATGTCAGTGAGGCGCCATCCGCAGACCAGCGTGGACCAGAAGTCCAAAAACGATCGTGCTCAAGCATTTTGTGGTTAGTCGCAACACGTTCGTACTTTTGAATAGCCAGATGGAACAACCAAACCTCATTTATTGCAGCAAAAGCAATAGTTTGACTATCGGATGACCAATCCAACGGTGAGACGACCTGACCTTTACTAGAGACAACGTCCTCGTCTTGGAAGACAACATTCATATCGCTGTCAAAAATAATGAAATGAGGCGCGATATAGTCTTCAGGTTCTTCGTCTAGCGGCCAAGGTGTAGAAAAAGCAGCCAAGTAACTACCGTCTGGGCTAAACGTCCAGCGCGACATGTGATGCGTGTAATCTAGCTCTCCAATCCCTTCACGGGTCCGGACGTCTGGCAGCCAGTAACTATCCATGTAAGGGCCAAAGGCAACTGCGCCAGCACCAGACTTGAGATACCAGCCCCCTGCTACACCTTGGTCAATGACTTGCGTTGAGGTGCGCTGGGGCAAGCCTAACGAGACGATCTCGCCGGTTGGGGCTAAGCACATGCACCCAAATAGCAAGCCAGCTAAACAGATCAGAACAGTCTGAAATTTTCGATGTTGAGGTTGATGATTTTGCTCCATGCGCATCATCGTAGCATGGAGTTAGCGTGGAAAATTAGAGCAGCACTCCGAATAAGTGGAGTAGCCCCAGCGCTGCTCCCCCATAGATCCAAAAGCGCGAAAACACACTGTCAAAATTCACCCACGGATGATTGCGCAAAACAAAGTGTGCAACGGCATGCAACACTAAAAAGATGTCAAACCCGAGTTGAAAATTCGGGAGTTGCCAGCGCCAAACAATCCAGACAAACAGCGGGACATGCAATGCTGTAAAAAGCTGATACTGATGTTCTTCGCTAAGCCCAGTCCAGTCTAAGAAGATGCGCCATTCTTTTTGGCGAATAGCATCAAGTTCATGACCGACGCCAAGCATGCCAACGTTTACAAGGAAGAGAAGATCCAATAAAGTGTTCATACCTGCAGTTTACGCAACTTGACACTGCAATTGAAAGTAAAAGTACTGCCAACTGTTGCCAACCCTGATGATCTTAGCTACTGACGTTCACTACACCGATCCAACCGCCACTGCTGCTGGTGTCCTGTTCACGGACTGGCAGTCGGATGTCATTCAGCGAACGGTGACAGTGCCAATCCCACAGACAGCCGCCTATGAACCTGGCAGTTTTTACAAACGCGAACTGCCTTGCTTACTTGCTCTGTTAGCACATGTTTCCGAGCGTGTTGAGGTCATTGTGATTGATGGCTATGTCACCTTAGGACAAGCAAACAAACCGGGATTAGGCATGCATTTATACGCTGCTATTCAGCAGACCACGCCAATTATTGGCGTAGCAAAGCGTCCGTTTCAAAACACTCCACCAGAGTGTGCTGTTTTACGAGCAGGCAGTCAGTCGCCGCTGTATGTCACAAGCGTAGGGATTGCATTGGCTGAGGCAAAACAAAAAATCGCCACAATGCATGGCGATTTTCGAATTCCAACGGTATTGAAGAAAGTGGATCAGGTCTGTCGTGGGATAGCCTAAACCAACTGAAGATTTGCGCCACAGTAAGGGCAATCGGCGGCGTCTGTGGTTGCCCATTGCACGTCATGACCGCGAATTGGACCACCACACTGCTTACATTCTGAAGGCAACCGATCATATGGATAGGTTGGTGCAACATCCTCAACAGGTGCTACCACAACTGGTTCGGCCACTACAGGCTGTGGTTCTGGCGCGGCAGGTACGGCCTTGGGCTCAGACTCTTCCTTCTCTTGAACAATAAGGCCACCAACTAACATCATGATGCCTGTCAAGATCAAGATACCCGGCCACCACCAATTTGTCCACGCGAGAAACGCGATACCAAATAGCCAGCCAGCTGGAAAGAGTGACCCGCGAAGGGCCATATTTCGGCCTGATCGTTTTTTTGTTTTTCCCATGTGCGCACTTGAAAGTTGTTGAGATTGAAGCTTCATAAGTAAGTATACGCAATTGGGAGCAGAAAGTTGCACAGTCCGCCTGAGCAGACGCATGCCAACGTGTCAGGCAAGAAAATATAAGGCACGGAATGCACTGTTGTTTGTTATGCCAACGTCATGCATTCCGCACCCACCTGTTTAGGCTTGAATAGTAACGCTTTCAACTTCTGGCACAGCGTAGATCAATGGAATACTGATCAACGTCGTCAGGCCTTTGATAATGACGTTTGCCCAGAAAATTGAGATCACCACCGCAGCCGGCAGCACACCCCAGAATGCAATTAGACAAAAGAAAAACGAGTCGATTGGCACAGCAGCAACATTGGAAGACAACACACGCCCCCACTGATGCTTTTGCCCAAAGCGATTCACCCAGCGCTCATAGACTTCACTGTCAATGAATTCTGAAATAACTTCAGCCACAATTGAGGCGAAGACAATCCGCCACACTGGGGCTAGGACTTGTGCAAACTCAAGCTGTGGACCAACCATCATGTCGGCTGGCATATTGGACGCTACCATAAAGACCAACGCCATAATCAGATTGATAACAGCAGCGGCAATAATTAGCGTGCGCGCAGTTTGCTTGTTCGTGGTTTTGTGTACCAAGTCACGCAAGGTAAACGTGAATGGATAAACGAGGGTCCCCGCGTCAACGGAGAAGCCGCCTAGCATAACAATGCGTAGGCTAGCGATGTCGGCCATCATTTGGGCGGCAACATAGGCAGCGCAAACAACGACCACTATAGAAAGGGTCTTTTGCTTCATGGTGTTTTAGTCTCCTAACAAAAGGCGGCAGGTTCTACGACTACCGTATTCAATTGAAAACGCCCGTTCAAGTCGAACGGGCGCGGAATTCTAGCAAGTGGATTGGCTGGCGTCAAACGCGAATGAGTTTTGCTTCAAGGTGCGGCGTAAGGGTATCCACTGCAGTCGTCTGCATTTCCATCTGATAGGTCAAGGTGCTGTCTTGCAAAGTGAAGGTGCGCGTTGTGTCTACCATGCGGGGATCATTGATTTGGGCATGGCTATGGAACGTAAGCTTTAGCTCGGCATCTGCTTGCGTGAAACTACCCTTCAATACTTCGCCACGCCCCCCGCTTTGCGCGTTGATGAGTTCCAAACTGCCATCTGTTAGCATGCGAATAAAGCCACTTTCCCAATGTGAGGTCTCAAACGGCTGCAGTGGATATTGCTTCTCCGTTGTCTGCATGTAATGCACTGTCATGGCATCCCGTTGAACAAATGTTAGGGTCTCGAAGTAAATAAATTTTTCAATGGTCGGGAAATAACCCTGTCCTTCCCCCTGCCACTTACCAAGCAATGGTGTCCAAATATTTTTAGCGATTGTCATGTTGTAAAAAGCGGAGGATGTGTAGCGCGACTTCCGCAGCACGTTCGATATAAACCAAAAGTTTAGCCTGCGGTATTTCAATAAACCCGTCTAGGTTGGCAAATTGAGTACTCATCTCACGCGCGTGAGATAGAGGGAAGGTTGGGTCATCTGCGCCCCAGATCAATAGTGTTGGTTGCTGCAACTGCGAATGCACGTCACGCAACCCGTCAATAACAGACCATTCTAAACCGCGTAAATAGCGCACCAAACCACGCATCGCAGTAAGGTCAGTGAGCTGCGGCGTAATCACATTTGCTTTGAAAGCTCCGCTTAGCAAGGCGCGATCATAAAAGACATTCCGAAACGAATGCTTGTAGAGGGCATCCAAGCTAAAGAAAAATCGGAAAATTTCAGCGCTGAATGGCAGCTTCATCAGCGCTTTGACTAACGGAATATCTGGCGGACGTTGGCCGGGAATTTCTGTATTAAACAACACCAGCTTCCGCAGGTGATCTGGATCAGCGACTGCCAGCAACCTAGAAATAGAGGCCCCTGTGTCATGTGCGACGACATCATACTGCCGCAGCCCTAATGCAGTTGTAAATGCTTTGAGCGTTTGCGCTTGGGCGGGAAATGTATAGTCGGTCTGCAAAGAACACTTCGTTTGCCCAGAGCCCGGTAAGTCAGGGATATAGCACGTATAGTGATCCGCCAGATGCCTTGCCAACGGGGCATAGGTCAGACTATTGAACGGCCATCCATGCACAAGCAAGACCGGATCACCCTGTCCAATCACGCGATAGGCAATATTGCTCCCAGCGACTGCACAAAACTGCGTTGGGTGTTGCTTGAACCACTCTATATCTGACTGCTGCATTGGCTTGCTCCTTGCGTCTAGCGCTTGAGCTATACCTTACCAGCAGATGTTAGTGAAATCCGTGCCAGACCACTGCCAATGATTGCCAATTTATCAAAATGCAGGGCTCGCCTTTGCATGACTAGCTCACTCTAACCAAAGCTCCATGCCTATTCGCTTTGCCGGATCAAGTCCCAAGTTCGCCTCAGCCGCAAGAATTTCTGCCAGCGGTTTGGGCAATAGTGGCTCTGGAATTTCAAGAAACCCTAAACGCCGATAGAACGGTCCATTCCACGGCAAGTGTCGAAACGTTGTCAGCGTAATGCGGTCATAAGCGGCATCTTCTGCCCATTCGCGGACTGCTGCAATGAGCGCACGCCCAACGCCACGTCGCGTAAATTCGGGCAATACATCCATCTCTGTTAGGTGCACCACATCATCCACAATGGTGACCAGCGCAAACCCAATCGGATTGCCATCTTCTTTGTTGCGTGCGACCCACAGGTGACTGCGGTCTAATGCTGATTGGAAAAAGTCTTCTGTATGACAGGTTTGCCGCAAATTGTTGGGCAAATCCTCTTCTGGAAATAAGGTTGCAGCCGCAAGCTCGATGTCTGCCAAAAACGGCAGATCGGTCTTACGTGCGCGTTCAATTGTGTAAGTCAAATACATAAGCGTTGCCATACGACAATCGTAATTGCAATTTTGAGGAGTTTGGGCGTCCTAACCGAGGCGCAAGGACTCAGTCAGGCAGACGCGCATTGCTGCTAATGGCTCACTAATCCCAGCGTTGCCTACGCGTTGGTTTTCGCGCTTTTTA
>JAHDBS010000049.1:15154-18185 GCA_020630225.1 Anaerolineales bacterium
TTCTGAAGACCACAGTTCCACTTGATAAAGATGCTTGACGTTTTTGTATCCGTAATGCGCTGGCACAACTAGGCGCATTGGAGCACCGTGGGCCACGTCCAGTTGCTTGCCATCTAATTGATCTGCAAGCAACACGTCATCTGCTAGCAAATCTTCTAGATACATGAAATTGCGATAGCCGTCTTGGCCCCTAAAAACCACAATTTTGATTGAGGTGTCTGCTGCAACGCGCGGGGCCAGTAACTGCGTGTAAACATCCCGAAACCGATAACCACTCCAGGCGACATTGCGTACTGTCCAAGTGGTGACACAGTGAAAATCTGAGACTTGTGACACACGCGGGACGGCTGAAAACGCCGCTGCGTTTAGACTGCCTGTCTCAATAACATCGCCGACTATTTTGAGTTCGAGGCGATCTGGCGCAGTTGGGAAGCGGTCGGCAAAAGTCGCCCAGCCAAATCTGGGAAAGTGTTGCGAGGCGAACTGTCCGGGCGGCAATGGTGTCATCGCAAGATTACAAGACGCTTATTGACGGTAGGTCTGTTGCTTGCCACTGCGCCCAAATAGGCAGTTGTTTTGATAACTTTTGCCGTATCTATTGCTACTCAACATCTTTGACACGAAACGCCATTACCACTAGCGTGATCCCCACAACAACAAATGCGATGTTCGAGAAAAGCGGCGTGGACCCCAAAAAGCCCCCGACACCAGCTGCAACAAAAAACATCACGGCTGCAAACAGAAATAAATAAGACTGATTATTTTTCATAATAGGTATCCTGTAATTAGTGCACTTGGTGCCTCTTGACGATGCCAACTATTGCGAAGGGCTAATCACCAAGCCCCAAATCAAGAGCCCCAAACTGTAAAACACCAGTACCGCGCCAACAATTGCAAACAAAACCAACCACATGGGCGTACTTTGCCCGCCCATGGCCCCTAATAACGCGCCACTTGAAGCAGCAGGAAAGAATAACACTGCTAAATTTGCCGGAACAGACACTAGCAACCGCGGCGCTTGGGCATATCCGATTAAGTTCATTACTTTTTGAGTTGTCAGCTTTTTGCCGAACAAGCCCACAATCGCACGCAAGATTATGGAAGAAATCCACCAAGCGATGATGCTGAGAATAAAGACAACTAATATCCCGCCCAACGTAGCAGCTAACGTGCCTGGTTCTGCCAGCGCAGGCATTGTGCCTTGGCGCTTTACGCGGGCATAGGTAAACCAAGCGTTGATAATCCCTGCCACCAAAAACGCTTCGCCACTCGGTAGGGCTAATATCGTTTGGCGCGGTCGGATGATCATGCCAACTAGCATTGCAAGTTGCGTCTTGAAGTCTTTCATACAGCTGCCTCCTTTTGATCTCTAAAGATTACCAATAGTGATGCACCAACTCACGAATGCGTGAGTCATAAATCGCCTTGACCGTCACCATCGTTTCATCTGAAAGCACAGGTAAGTCAGACACGCTAAAGTTTTCCGCGGCTTGATCGACGCGTTTTGCACCGGGGATTGCGCAGGTGACAGCGTCAAACATCAGAATCCAGCGTAGCGCGAACTGGGTCAGGCTCATACCGTCTGGCACAGCTTGCTTGAGTTCTTCCACAGCCGCTAGCCCCGTGGCATAGTCTACGCCTGAGAAAGTTTCGCCTTTGTCAAAGGCTTCGCCGTGGCGATTGAACTTGCGATGGTCATCGGCGTCGAATTCAGAATTGAGACTAAGCTTGCCCGTCAACATGCCAGATGACAGCGGCACCCGCGCCAAAATACCAATATTCTTGGCTTTGGCTTGTGCAAAGAACAAGTCCGCTGGGCGCTGGCGGAACATATTGAAAATAATCTGCACCGTTTTGACGTTTGGATACTCAATGCCTTTGAGGGCTTCTTCCACCTTTTCTACGCTAATGCCATAGTGCTTGATTTTCCCCGCTGCAACGAGATCATCCATTACTCCAAAGACCTCAGGTCGATAGAACACTTCGGTTGGAGGGCAATGGAGCTGCACCAGATCCAGACAATCGGTGTCTAAATTGCGTAGGTTGCGCTCAGTAAAGGCCGTCAGGTTTTCACGGTTATATCCATCCGCAATGTGTGGATCTAGCCGTCGCCCAATTTTTGTCGCAATCTTGATTTCAGGGTGGTCTTTGCGCAGTTGTCCTAACAAACGTTCACTGCGACCATCGCCGTAGACATCGGCAGTGTCAAAGAAGTTGACGCCCATTTCTACCGCCTTATGCAATGCAGCCAGCGATTCAGCGTCTTTGACTGGCCCCCACGTGCCACCAATGGCCCACGCGCCAAAACTTGTAGCGGCCACATCCCAACCGGTGCGGCCTAACGTACGATATTCCATATGCTATTCAAATCTCCTCAAGTCATGTTGATGGTCTACATCATACCGAGGTCTAGCAAATTTTGCGCATTGATTGCGGAATGCACTGGATTGCTGTGCCATCTGTATCCCGTGCTAGATAAATATCTAACTACCCTACAGTTTCACAGAGCCAAACGTCGTAGTCGCTAAGTCGCAGAGTAACCCAACATTACAGCATTTTCTGTCTTGAAATCCCAAGCGAACAGGCCCAATTGTGCTGTCACTGATCGATTACGAATACGATTACGACAACGAATACGAGTAAATTCGCAGTTTGTTTAAGAGTGTAGGGTAGCTAAATAAATATCCTCAGTTCCGGCTAACAGCAATACAATAGGCAACTCCTTGTCTCTTTTGGTACGCGAATTTCGCGAATGAAACGAATTGACACGAATTTTTTACTTACTATTCGTGACAAGTCATTTCTACACAAAGTTACATGGAGACACGGCATTTTTGCAATTTGTTATCCAGCAGTCAGGTTACATAACAGTCTTTTGAACACCATCGTCAGGGGAACACCTATGGCTGCCATACTTCGAGGTGTTGTCGACCTTTGACGCCACCTTGGTTGACTGCTATTCTCCCGATATGGCCTCCTTACCCGCTGTTCTTATCGCTGCGCCCTTTAGTGGCAGTGGCAAAACCACGCT
>JAHDBS010000518.1 GCA_020630225.1 Anaerolineales bacterium
CTTATGCGCTCTACCCACACATGACCGTGTATGACAACATGGCATTCGGGTTGAAGCTGCGCAAGATGGACAAAGCAGAAATTGAACAACGCGTAAACCGAGCAGCAGACATGCTTGGGATCAAAGATCTGTTGAAGCGCAAGCCAAAGCAACTCTCTGGTGGTCAACGCCAACGTGTTGCTGTAGGTCGTGCCATTGTGCGTGACCCATCAGTATTCCTCTTTGACGAACCACTCTCAAACTTGGATGCAAAGCTACGTGTTGAAACGCGTGCGAACATCACACGCCTGCACCAAGAACTCGCCACAACGTTCATCTATGTAACCCACGATCAAGTGGAAGCAATGACCATGGCGACCCGCATTGTAGTTTTGAAAGACGGTATCCTCCAACAAATTGATACCCCACAAAACTTATATGAAAAACCAGCTAACGTCTTCGTTGGTGGTTTCATTGGGTCACCAAGCATGAACTTCTTCGATGCCAAACTAAGCAACGAAGGTGACACCCTGATGATTGACACTGGTGCGTTCAAAGTAGCCGTTCCAGACGAGTTGAAGGAAAAGTACAGCAGCTATGTTGGCAAAGAAGTGATCTTCGGTATTCGCCCAGAAGACATCAATGATCCAAACTTCGCGCCTCCAGGTGTTATCCATGCACCAGTCGATGCAAAGATCAACGTGACCGAATTGATGGGGAACGAAATCTTCTTGTACTTACAAGCTAGTGGCAAAGACTTCATCGCTCGTGTCGATCCACGCACAAACGCAACGATTGGCGCAGACATTGAAGTGTCATTCAACATGGCAAACATGCACCTGTTTGATAAAGCAACCGAAAAAGCACTTAGCTAATTTTCTAGCAACTCAAACAATTACACGCAATGAAGAAGCGGGTAGACTTTTATAGTCTGCCCGTTTTTTATTTTAAACATTTCTACACACATAAGATTTCATGCAATCACCAAAAGTAATTCTGTCCGTTCTTGATGGCTGGGGCTTGTCACCCTTATCACGCGGTAACGCTGTGGCCCAAGCCAATACCCCTAACTTTGACTATCTTTGGAGTAAAAGCCCGCGCACGTTTTTGAGCGCCCATGGTATGGATGTGGGCCTGCCTGACGGAGCAATGGGTGGTTCTGAAGTTGGGCATCTCAATATCGGGGCAGGCCGAACAGTGATGCAAGACCTTGCGTTCATCAACAATGAGATTGCAACAGGTGCATTTTTTGAGAACCAAGTGTTGAGCCAAGCCATGCAAGCCGCCCAATCTCGCGGTGGCCGCATTCACTTAATTGGATTATTGTCCGATGGTGGCGTACATAGTCACATTGGACATATCAAAGCGTTGGCGAAACTGTCCGAAAAATTACAGACCGCCCCACTGCAATTACACGCCCTACTGGATGGACGCGATGTCTTGCCACGCAGTGCAGAAACCTATTTTGCCCAAGTTGCAGCAATGCCCAATATTGAAATTGCAACCGTAGGTGGCCGTTTCCACGCGATGGATCGTGACCAAAACTGGGATCGGGTCAAGAAAGGCTACGACTGCATTTTTCACAACGCAGCACCGAAAGCAGACTCACCTCTTGCCGGGCTGAATGCATCCTATGCGAATGATGTGAGTGATGAGCATGTTCTGCCATATCGACTCACTGACGCTGACCGCAACATCAACGATGGTGATTTAGTGATCACTTTCAACTTCCGGGGGGATCGCATGCGTCAACTAACCCGCGCCATTATTGATGCAGAATTTGACAGTTTTGATCGTGGTAATGTTCCAAACGTAGAGTTCATTGGGTTCACAAACTATGGTGACTTACCGCCTTACACAGCATTGTTTGAAAAAGCTGATGTCAGCGGCTCGCTAGGTGAACACATTAGCAATCTGGGGTTTACCCAGTTGCGCGCAGCAGAAACAGAAAAATATAACCATGTCACCTTCTTCTTCAATGGTGCGGTCGCTGACCCATTCGAAAATGAAGAACGCCTGCTAGTCCCCTCGCCTAAAGTCGCTGGGTATGATGAGCAACCAGAAATGAGCGCTGGCGCATTGACTGAGCAGTTTGTCGCACAGCTTGGCACGTTAGACCCCAAATTTGCGCTCATCAACTTTGCCAACCCGGACATGGTGGGGCACACTGGTGACGTTGAAGCCACTAAGCGTGCTTGTGAATTTGTAGATAGCTGTATTGGGAAAATTGCTGAATTTGCACGTGCCAATGGCTATTACTACATTGTGACCGCCGACCACGGCAATGCAGATCAGATGATTGATCTTTCAACAATGTACACTGACGATGAAAAGTCTTGGACAGCGCACAGTTTGGCGCCAGTGCCATTCATGATTGCTGCCCCGACTGTCGCAACGCGCGACATTATTCTCGCCAGCAAAGGCACATTGGGCAACATTGCGCCAACAGTATTGGACCTAATGCAAATAGAAAAGCCCGCCCCAATGACTGGAACGAGCTTGATTGCGAAGGGTATTTAGAAGTAAAAAAGCGTAGGACTTTGAGTGCTTACTAACATTCAAAGTCCTAGAAAAGACCATCATCTAGTTAGGCCGAATTTTATTTGCCAGCCACAGGAATCCCAACGATTCTAAGAACGTCGCAACGCCAATAATAATGAATGCGTCTGACCAAAGCTTGATTGGATACAAGCGGATGAGAGAGTCATCGTAACGGAACAACCAGCTATCGCCCTCAAAAAAGATCCGATGGAAGGCTGTAAAGAAGGCCTCAAAATCAATTAGCATAAACGCAATTAGGGCTAAGATTACAGCACCTAAGAACAGCACCCCGCCGCGTAGCCCCTTTCCTAACAGAGCTCGTGTTTCATTCCGTGGATACATCGTAATGAGGGCCACAATTAGCAACACAATACTGA
>JAHDBS010000050.1 GCA_020630225.1 Anaerolineales bacterium
TTTCTGACTATTTATTGCAAGACGAATTCTTGCACCTTAGGGACGAAAGGGTTTATGGGAAACGTCTCCACGGTGGTGAGATCAACACTAGTTGTGAGCACGTTATCCCAAGCTAATGCAACTTCGCGCATTTGATTGATGATGGCGTCTCGTGTTTCGCGTTCAAATTTGTTTTGTGACTGCCAGCGGTTTGTATAGTTGAAACCTGCTACCAAAATCCCTGAAATTGCATAGTGAATATCGTATGGGAGGTCGCGTGCTACATAATCCTCAGTTTGTGGATTGTGCGCTGCTTCAATTACAGCTAAGCATTCAATAATTTCTTTGACATGCGGGGTCGTGTCGATGCGTTTATTTGAAACGTCTGCACAATGGAGGGCGTAGACAAAGCTGCGGTCAGAGTGAGGGTGCCCATTAATCTTCCCAGCAGGATTGGCATGCTCTTGTAAACGAGTTATTGCATCTGTGTAATTCATAAGTGGTCTTTATAGTCTGAAATCAAGAATATTGATTAGCTGACCTTATTCGCAAATATTTGTTGCAAATACAGGTCTATAACTTACTCATATGCTTTGGGTGAGAAGTAGTTCAAAACTTACATTTACTCCTCGTATTTTTTATAAGCGCATTCGAGCACATGCGGCGTGTGTTTTTGCTCTTGAAACAAAAAACACACTAGTTACAAACTAAATAATAACCATTCCTAACAATCAAAACAAGAGAGTTTTTTACTATGAATTTACGTTAGCTAGTTAAACATACTAGGACTTTCCCGTCGCAAATTTTTGAGACAGGGCCAGTTAATAGGACGTCGCTAAGGTTACGTAAATCTACCTGTAAATTACCACCTTGGGTAATTACATCTATAGTTTTATGTGTGTATCCAAGCGTGTTGGCTGCAACCGCTGCCGCGCAACTACTACTTCCAGATGAATATGTGTAACCCGCACCGCGCTCCCAAATTTCAATCTGGATGGTGTTCTTATTTATAACCTTCAGCAGTTGAACGTTAGTGCGGTTAGGAAAGCGGGGATGATGCTCAAGTTTTGGTCCTAACTGTTTTGTAACTTCTGGGGTTGCTGGCTGATTTAGGACCACGCAATGTGGGTTGCCAACGTTAACTGTTAAGAAGCGAATATCGTCAAATGATGCAATTGGCAATACTTCTGGATGAGACCCAGTGGTCACAGCGCCCATTGAAACTTGAATGGCATCATCTTTTAGATGCGCTACATGTCGTGCGGTTTGGGTCTCGATTGTAATTGTGGTTGTTGGGTGGAGTTTTGCAAATTGATGTGCCGCGTAAATTCGTAACCCGTTGCCGCTTGACTCGGCTTCACTACCGTCCGGATTGAAGATGCGGACGTGATAGTGGTCGCTCTTGGATGGCCCATAGTCGAGGAGGATTCCATCGCCACCAATACCATATGCAGAGTCACAAAGCGTTTGTGCTAAGGCAGGAATAGCGGCTTGAGGTATGCCTGTTGCTGGCACGACGCTGTAGGCATTGCCCAGCGCCTGATATTTGGCGAAAGCAAGTTCAGTTTGCAACTACGGAATTGAATTCGTCGACACGTGACTGGTGATTGGTCGCGTTGTGTGGATCAACGAATTCGTTGTGTCTAGTGGTGTGGTGCTGATGGTTGTGTCGTAGCGTGCAGGCAGCGTAATCGTGAATTGCGACCCTTTGCCGGGCACACTTTGCAACGTTACGCGTCCCTGATGCAATTCAGCGAGGCGTTTGACTAGTGCTAGCCCTAAGCCAGACCCGTCATGTTTGCGATCTAGGCCTGCATCTAGCTGAATGAACGGCTGGAAGAGCCGTTTTTGGTCTTCAAATGGAATGCCTGGACCAGTATCGCCCACCATGAAATGAATTTCTGAAGTGTCGCGATTTAGGCTCGTTTTGAGGCCAATGCGTCCATTGGGTGGCGTGAATTTGACTGCATTGTTCAGCAGAATGAGCAGCATTTGGCGTAAGCGTTGCTCGTCTGCATAAATTGATGTGATTTCTGCTGCCGGAGAATACTTAATTCGAATAGATTTTTCTTTTGCCGGTTCAGAAATTACTTGCAGTGCGGCTTTGCAAATATCATCAACAATGAACTCATCTGGAAAAATCTCTAATTCACGCGTGTCACTGCGTGTGATATCCAAAATGACATTGATAAGGTCAAGCAGGGCGCTACCGCTTTGGTAAATCATGTTGACGGAATTACGCTGATCAGGGTTGAGCTTCCCGTAAATGTCCGCATCCAATGATTCTGACATGCCTAAAATTGCATTCAGCGGGGTACGTAATTCATGCCCCATGTTTGCTAAGAATTGATCTTTCGCTAGCAGGGCGCTTTGCAATTGAGAGTTGACATTCGCAAGCTCCAGCGTGCGGTCATCAACACGTTTGGCAAGGCTGTGCCGCTCAGATTCAAGCTCTTGATTGACCGATGCCAATTCAGCCGTGCGCGCTTGCACGTTTGCTTCAAGCTTCTCATTTGCATATTCCAATTGTCGCGCCGTGCGCCGCAGTTCGGTAATGTCATGGAAGACCATAATCGACCCGATGCGTGCGTCAGTGTCTTTGGCGCTCTGGACGTGGGAATATGAGAAGTCATACTCGCGCATTTCTGTTGTGCGTGTATCAGACTGAATTTCAAGAGCAATCTGCATTTGGCGCGGATCATCTTGTTTCAAGGTTTGCAAAAGTTGTGGGTAGTTCTGTAACAACTCGCCCGCAGCTTGACCGAAATACCCCCGGTCGTGAATATTGAGCATTTCACGCGCAGCAGGGTTTAGCTCCACAATGCGTAACTCAGGGTCTAGCACTACAACCGCACTTTCTAGCCGATCTAAAACGGCTTGACGCGCAATTGGGACGACATCAAGTAACCCAAACCAAAATACACCTAATGCTAAGAAAAAGGCAGTCAGGGTGAATGCAAAGGGTGACGGGTCAATGAGGCCAAATGGGCTCAGACCGGTGAGGAAAAGTGCGTTAGAGGCCCAAGGAACAAGGACACCCAACACAATGAATATGATCTGCCAAGTGTAGGTGGTTCGCCGTCCGCGGAACAGCTTTCGGATTAGCATAATGGAGCCAATCAAAAGCAGAATGTAGCTGTAAGCAGCGTTGACATTGAACCAACTGCCATAGCTTAGAACTTGAATGAGCGAGAACTTGGCAAACTCTACAAGCTGAAACTCTTCCCAAATAAGGTTATGGTAACGATTTGTAAATACAAGCCCCACAGTAATCACCGGAATGATCATTAGTAAGGTTATATTTCGATTACGATTTTTGAGGAAAGGTTCGTAGCCTGCGTATTCAGCTGAAAAGGCGAGCCACATTGTGGGGACTGAGACAATTCCAATGTATTGCACAGCTGCCCAAAACAGCTTTGCAGAAAGGTCGCCAGTGTAGATTTCTAATGCATATCCTAAACACCAAATTGCGCACGCTAAGGTAAGCAAAGTGAAGGTTTGCGCACCTGGTTTCCCAGAACGCGTATATGCAAAAACTGCAAAGAAAAGACAGAGGCTCGCTGATAAGATCAGCAGAATGACCAGTGCTAAAGAAGGCGCAAGCATGGTCTTACAAATATAGCAGAAATCGGGCTAAAGTTGGAATCAAATTTAGTAAGTTAAGCTAAAGGCGTTAACGGGACTGTACCTAAGCTGCCAATGTTTCTGCGTTTTAGCTGCGGGCTACCAAAGATCGTCGTAAGCGGCTTTGGTTTTCTCTTCAACTTCGGTGTCATTTAGAAAGCCAACTGCACGATAGAGCTCTTCGTCATAGTCGCGTGTCCGAATGACAACTGGCATCGGTACAGCGTGGCCCAGAATGAGCGCTTGCTGCTGTGTATCAAGGCGGGCGAGCACTTCTCGCAAGGCACTAGCACCACTCACTCCAGAAAAAACAGCACGAATATCGGCTTCATTATCGAGTAGGGCGGTGACGCGTGTCCCAATCTGACTCATGACTTCATCATCAATGCCGCTAGGACGCTGATCCACTACCAGCAACGTGACGTTATATTTGCGCAATTCACGTGCAATGGTGCCAAAAATTGTATGTTTAGCAATTTCTGGATCTAAGAATTTATGAGCCTCTTCAATGACAATCATCAGCGGCTTGGGTTGTTCTGCTTTGCTGCCAACGGCGTCATTTTTTGCTTGTACATAGCGCCCATGAACGCGACGGGTCAAGTAATTTGCAACCAGCATGTAGGCAGGGAGATTGTCACCATGCTTTCCAAACTCCAGCACAATGCTAGTGCCACGCTGAAGCTTTTCGAAAATTTCACCGACGACATTGTTACTTGACTTAGGGACAAGGAAATCCATGCGTCGGAAGAGTTCAAACTTCCGCTGGATAGCACTCAATGTGCCTTTGACCAACATGCCTTCTTCAATGATTTCTTCAATTTCTGGGCTGCCGTTTTCATCTAGCAATTTGGCGACCCATTGCTCACCTAGCTTGCGATGTAAGTAATATAGAGCCCCAGTTTGTACATCCGATAGGTTGAGCATGCTGCTTAGCATTTCAACGTCTGCTGGCTCAATATCAGAGTATTGAATTTGTAACTCGCCTGCGATTTTGTTATTACGTGCGAGCGATGTTTTCTTATCTAAGGTGTAGATATGTGGCCGATTGTTGCCAAGAATTTGCGTGAGACCTTTCCATGTCTTGCCACGTTCGTTGGTAATTTCCCAGCCATAGTCACTGTGCATGTCGAAAATTAGGCAAGATGCTTTTTGCTTAGCAATAACAGCTGCAAGCAAGGTCCGCGTTATGAAAGACTTCCCTGTCCCAGATTTCCCAAATACACCTGAAGAGCGCTCAACAAACCGATTGAGATCTAAGTTGACTTTGACGCCTTCCATGTCCAATGGAGAGCCAATGTGAAAGTGATCATCATCTTCTTCGCCAAACACTTGGTTGACGTCTTCTTCGGTTGCCTCAAAGACAGGGGAGAAGTGGGCGGGAATGGTTTTGTTTGGGCGTGGCTCTTTATCGTTCGGGTCCAAGACCAACATTGGGGAGACATTCGCCCGACCGTAAGCAACCGTTGCACGATAGACATCGGACAAAAACGGGCTTGATACCGGTGGCGGTGTCTGCTCAATAGCTGGATTTGTATTGTCCAGAATAATGTCTGTCACGATGGAGAAAAACTTGCGCTCTGTTAAGCCTTTGGCGACCACATAGCGTCCAACGGCCATGTTTTCAATGGTTTGCCCAGCATTGAGGCCGCTGTCCAGTTTTACTGTTAGCCCTTTAGAGAGTGAGCCGCCAACTACAACGCCTAGACGGACGCGCGCAGCCTCTTCTTCTTGCGTTGTTTCTAGACCAATCGGATTGTTGTCTGCGTCACGGGGTAGGAAGTCGTCGAGTTCGTCGCTCATAATAAGCTCTCCAGGCGGCGCAAAATAGTATCGAGGCGTTGGAAGTCATTACCAATTAGCTGTGCTAGGTATTGGCCTGCAAAGCGTAAATATTGGCTTGGATTAGATTGCACGCTTACTGCATGCTCTAATACGCGGACTAATAATTCATCGGTTGGTGCTTCGCTAGCTTGCATAATCAACCTTAGAAAGTTGAAATCGTTTGTGAGCGCCGCAATTTCTGTGCTTTCGCATAAGCGAATCGTATCTAGCGTTAGTGGCGGTTGAGGTGGTAACCCTGACTTTACAGTTGTGCCTTGCATGTAGCCAAGCGTTAATACACTCACCTCAATTGGCATTTGGCGCTGTCGCTGGTCCAAAATAATTTCAGCTGGAGTCTCTGGCGTTGCCACAATTTGGCGCACAAGGTCATCTTCTTCAAGCACAATGTCATAAATTGTGCCAATAGCCTGAGCCGTACCATTCAGGATGGGGACTTTTACGAATGCTCCAAAGTGGGGCATTTCTGGTTTTGGAACTGCACAGCCAAAGCTAAAGCCACGGATGGAGCTTTGGAGCAATTGCCCAATTTGAATTGCAGTGGTCATAAGTTAGCGACGTTTCCCTTTACGCTGATAGCGCCGGGCTTTTCCTTTCATGGCAAGTTTTGCAGACTTGTTCGGCACAATGTTGTGCTTTAGCAACTCGCGGGTCAGCATGTTTTCAACAACTTGGCGATCCTGAGTTTGAATAACGGCTTCCCCGTCTGCACGGGCGAGTGCATATGGATAGTGAGAGCCAGCAGTGTATTGACTTTGGCTAACAAGCGTTGCGTGAAGAGCATCAACTAAGGTAGGGACATTCGCTACCCATTCTGGAATTTCTACACGCACAATGACTGGCGAGTCGTTCAGGCTCACGTTCAAATAAAAGATGTGAATGCTATGCGTTGTGTTTGGGTGTTCTGGTGCCCGCCGTTGTTGATAGGGAATGTTCCAACCCGATACCGTTTCAAAAATCGCCGAACGCTCTCCGGGGCCTAAGTGTTTTTGAAATACAGCGCGATCAGACAATCCGCCAAAGACCGGAGTGTTGTCTTCGATAACAGCATCGATTTCATCAAGTTCAAAGCTAGAGAGCCAAAGTAAATTCAAGACGCTGCTACCACCTGGCTGATCTACATAGCCTGCTAGGGCGCAGTTACACTCAGCCAAACGGTCAATTGCTTTGAGATGGCGATTATAAAGATGATCAGTTTCGCGCTTTGAAATGCCCTCGCCTTGGGTTCGTAAGGCAATTGGGCCATCAATGAGACTAATGACTGTAGCTTGCGTGGATGTCTCAACATCTAGCGATAACTCTGTTAGGCCTTCCATCTCAGCTACGGTACGCCGTAAATTGACAAGCGGCACGGTGATCATGCGACCATCTACAATGACATCGCTTTCGCCAGCCCCTAAGACAGTTGTCTTAACAACAGACGGTGCTTTGCCAGACCCAATTTGGATGATAAAAGCGCCAATGTTGATGAGGTAATACTGTAAGGCAGAATGCTTGTCAGGGTAGATCTGTGAGCCATCAACTGCGATGACAGTGGCTTGTTCTTGCCCAATTGTTGGCAAGGGGTATGTAGCTGCAACTGGTTCGCGAGTAGGTTTGGCACCTGTCCAAGACTTTGACGCCGCTGCTTTTTCAACCTTTTCATGTAAATCTTTGACTTGATCTACAACGTTTAGTTGTGCCAATGCCGCCGGAATCAACTTGCCCTGACTACTAATGCGGCCTGCAATGGCGGCACCAGCATCATGAATTTGTGAGGTCAAGTCTTGAATATTTATACTCATGTCTCAGAACGTGTGTTCTTATTATACGGGATACTCTGTAATTCAGATAGGGAGTACTGCTCTTTGCAAGACGGATCTGCGATTGAAAAGACACGAATCAATGTGTATGTATGGCTTTATAACAGACTTATAACACCGCGTGTAATAAATTTCGCTATACTTTTGCCGCATCATCAAAGTTGTAGTGGGTCGAGGCAGATTTGCGGCTTAGGTCGAGAGAGGCAGTGGCGCCAAGATGGGCAACGGGACAGTTTTCAATAGCGGTAACTTAGAAACGTTCCAGACGGAAAAGTTACTGGGCAGTGGACTATGATGTATTGAGGTCTTCTGACCCCGCAAAGTGCGCTTCAGATTGGGGCGCACTTTTTATTTTAAATTATTGCAATTTAGTAGTGGCTGCCGTTTTATAACAGACTTATAACACCATAGCTAAAGTTCTGTCCTTATAATGACCCTCGACACAAACCGGAGTAGTTTATGCTCTGCCAAAGGTTTAGATGCGGCCACAACAATTGCCGAGAGAGGATCTAAGTCACGTCACTGCTAATGACAACACGGCAGCATAAACCTTCAAACTATTCAAATTGCATAATGCTTGCAAATGCAGGCCACAAATGTCTTTGATGACAACAAATTGATAGAAATCCATGACTAAGAGAGGAGTGATGAGTTTCAATCACAATGTGACCATCAATGCTTGGAAATTATTGTTGCCAACCTATTTGGCAAAGAGAGGCAATGGTTTCTCTGCTCGTTTTCAATAGCGGCAGCTTAGACGACGCTCCAATAATTGGAGAAGTTGCTGGGCAGTGGATGAGCAAAACAAGTAGTCAAGACAGTTGAGCCTAAATTTCAGACATTGCAGTTGAATTGCTTGAGTATTCAACCCTGTTACGAGAATGCGAAGGTAGTATATGAAATTGCTTACTAAAATGAAGCGACAGATAAGTGTGCTCTTAGTGGTACTAGTGGCAATGTTTGCGACGCCTGTGCTGGCAGCACCGGTGGAGCAAAGTGCGCAGAACGGAACAACTGAATATGAGGTGCAACCAGGGGACAATCTGTCACACCTTGGTCGGAGATTTGGCATGCATCCAAGCGTCATTATTGGCGCAAATCCGCAGCTAATTTTTCGTCCTAATGTGCTTATCCCTGGCGAAACGTTGATTATTCCTGGCGTTCACTACGCAGGCAATGATTCCATTGCTGATGTGTTAGCGAGCGACTCACGGTTGTCAACGTTCCTAATTGCAGCCCGAACGGCCGAACTGTTAGATGATTTAGATTACGTGGGGCGGTACACCGTATTTGCGCCAACAAATGCAGCTTTTCAGCAGCTTTCATCAAGTGCACGTGGTGATTTGCTGAATGATCTTGCTTTTATGAACACAATGGTCCAACACCACATTGTGCCTGAGCGGCATGACATGGGGGGCTTGAGTGCACTAAGTGCAATTTCTACCTATGGTGGCGGCAGTTTAGCCGTGAATGTAGCCGGTCCAAACGGCACAGTCAACGGTGTGCCTGTCAACTTGGTAGAAATGATCGAAACTGCAAACGGCGTTGTCTACATTATTCCAGCAGTCTTACCGCTTCCAGACGGTATTCAAGTTTCCAATGCAGGTTCAACAATTGATTTTGCTTCGACGTTTGATGTAGATCGAACGGCAGGAGCAGCAGAGGTTGTTACGAATGCAGCTGAAACTCAAACGGCTCCAGAAAATGAAGTGCTTGGTGTGTCGTTACCAACGGCAGTGCCAACACCAGCTAGTCAGTCATCACAGGGATTAACTGTCGTGACCGCTAGTTCCTCTGGCAGCAATATGCTGGTTGCGCAAGGTTCAGTGGTTCTAAGTTGTGGTTCATCATCTGTGTCACTGTCAGGCGTACTAAGTACACTGTCAGGTCCAATGGCTGTTGAATCAGTACGTGTTGCGCACGTGCATTATCATCGTGGATATAGTAGTGGTAGCGCGGAATCTTGTGTCACATTCCGAGCTGACGTCGTCGGAGGACAAGGCCCGCATAGCATAAAGGTAAATAACGTTCCAGTTATTGCCCGCAATGCGCACATTTCCTCACGAGCAGACGGAGACCACGGCGAGATTGAATTTGATGTGTTAGCCGACTGCAATCAAGCGTACTCATTTGCTTTCACTGTTGAAAGTAGTGATGGACAACAAGCAACACATGTCTTCAATCACTTCATTCCCTGCCCTTAGTCTGTAACAAGGCTGAACGCAGTACAATTGAATAAACCCTAAAGAGCGCACCCATTTGAGGTGCGCTTTTTGATACTTAGGAGAGTTTCAATATGCGTCCTTCAACGTTTGCACAAGGTGTAACGTTTATTTACGTGACCGACTTAGTTCGGTCAGCTAAGTTTTACGCCGATTTACTCGGTTTGGAATTGGTGTTAGACCAAGGTGCTTGTCGGATTTATCGAATTGCAGGGGATAGCTTTCTTGGGATTTGTGAAACAAAAAATGCCTTCACAAACCGTGAAGGCATCATTTTGACGTTAGTTTCTGATGTTGTGGATGCTTGGGCCGACTACTTAGTAGCGCACAACGTTATGCTTGAAAAACCAGCGCAACGGAATGACAAGTACAACATCTATCATTGCTTTCTGCGCGATCCAGATGGCTACTTGATTGAAATTCAGCAGTTCCTAGACCCGCAATGGCCGCAGCCTTTGGCGCAGTAAAGTGGTTGGCTTATTTGACGCTACGGGACAATTCGAACAATTTGTCGCAGTAGCCTTCGATCATCTCACGATGGGCAAGGGTTTCGAGCCATTCACTAGGAATAGCACTTTCACCGTAGTAAGCACCAGCCAACTGACCATAGACTGACCCAACTGTGTCTGCGTCATTACCAAGGTTGACTGCTTTAAGCATGCCGTCTTTGAAATTATCAGTGGTGTTGAAGGCCCAGAGCACTGCAGTGAGCGTATCGACAACATAACCTGAGCTTTTGACTTCTGGCGGTTCCATGCCTTTGTAGCTGCCAGACGCAATTGCATCAATGTCTGGCATTAGAGGGTGTTGTTTCCAGTAACCTGCTTTTGGACAGTAGTGGTCACTTAGCAATTTTTCTTTATCAACTTCTTGGAAAGCACCAAATAACAGGGCGCCGAAATAACGGCAAGCATCAACAGATGCTGGCGCAGCGTGTGTTGTTCGGGAGCTATTGCCACACAACACTAACGCCTTTGCAGCATTATTTGCAAAATACATTGGCACTGGGCAAAGGCGCATGAGTGAACCATTACCAGCGGTATCTGGATCTGTTGGCCCACAGTAAGGGGTATGCACCTCCAAGAACTTTTCTAGTGAGCGCTTCGTGACGGTACCAATGTCAAACATGGCACCCGTGCTGCTCAAATGCCCTTCTTGATACCACCGTACATAACGATTGAGTTGATCGACAGCATCGAAACGTTGCTTTTCAATCAGACTCTCTGCCATACAGAGTGCCAATGAGGTGTCATCAGTCCAATAGCCCGGCTCTAGATCAAAAGGTCCACCGCCGCGCATACCGGTTACTGGTTCAAATGTACCTGGTTCTTTGAATTCGACCGCAGCGCCTAACGCATCCCCGACTGCCAAGCCAAGCAGTGCGCCACGAAATCTTTCATGCAATTCCATTCTGGAGTAAGCCCCTGTTCCTAAATCTTGTATGTCAAACAATTTTGTAGTGGAACAACACTAACGACACATGTATCTGGTGCAAAATTGTTTGAGGGTTAGGGTAGTGTGCAAAAGCGGGGAGTAACAAATAATATTCAAACAACGCTTTCTTAAAACCCATAATAAGATAGCACAGATGTCGTCTGAATGCTATTTGAAAATTAAAACAATTCTTGTGCAGTAAAATTGAACGACTTTAGGAGTTCAGTTATTTATGCAACGTACAGATGGCCGTAAGCCACATCAAATTCGTCCTGTAAGAATTACACCGCACTTTGTAGATTATCCCGAAGGTTCAGTGCTAATTGAAATGGGCAACACGCGCGTTATGTGTAACGCAACTTTGGAAGACACCGTCCCCCGCTGGATGAAAGACAGCGGTAAAGGCTGGATTACAGCTGAGTATTCAATGCTGCCACGGTCTACACTGACCCGCATCCGGCGCGAAACCTCAGGGCTGTCTGGAAGGACGCAAGAAATCAAGCGGCTCATTGGTCGTAGCTTGCGTGGCGCGTTTGACCTAAATGCAATGGGTGAGCGCATGTGCATTGTGGACTGTGACGTTTTGCAAGCTGATGGTGGCACGCGTACAGCGTCTATTACTGGGGCTTATGTCGCGGTCGCCTTAGCAATGCGAAAAGCAATTGCGGATCGGAAGATCCCTGCAAAGGTAATTGGTAGCCATATGGCTGCTATTAGTGTTGGTATTGTCGGTGGTCAAGTGTTGTCAGATCTTTGCTATAGCGAAGACTCAACCGCAGATGTCGATGCAAATATCGTGATGATGGAAAATGGACGCTTGGTAGAGGTACAAGGGACAGCTGAGGGGCAATCCTTTTCACGGGCGCAACTTAACAAAATGCTTGATTTTGCAGAGCACGGTATTGCTGAGTTGATTGATGCGCAAAAGGCAGCTTTGGAAGCTGCTTAGTAAATCGTCAGCGTTAGAACTTAAACAAAAACGGGGTGCTCATAACACCCCGTTTTGCATTCAGTGACAGTCGGAACTATAGGATTTTCGGCTGGTCGGCTCAAGAAGATTAGTTTGCCAATTGTCCTGAATGAATGCTGCTCATTGCCTCAACTTCGGCAGCTAATTCTTTTTGTTGTGTGGGACTTAATGTGTGCCATTTGCCAACAATTTGACGCAGGGTCGGGTCAGGTCGGAGTAAGCCCAGAACATCATAGACTTCTGGCCCCAACGTTTCTGCTAAGTTATCGACGTGACGACCTGCAGGAACTACTTTTCCGTTCATCCAGCGGCTCAAGTTAGCGCCACTTGTGTTGAGGTGATCTGCAAAGTGACTAGCGGACTTACCATGATCGCGTTGCCGTTGCCACTCTTCATATTTCTCTTGTAACCAGCGACTAAATGAGATAGACATGGCGCGATTGTACCCGAGTGGATCATGCTTGTTTACCCATGTTTTAAGCTTATAACAGACTTATAACGCAACTTGTAACGGCGCTCAAACGCGTGTCATCTTAAAGAACTCAGTTGTCTTAATCTAGCTTGAGATTGCGTTAGAAAAGTGTTTTTAGTAGATGATTTATCTCGCCTTTTGATTCAACACCATAGGCCAGAAAACTGAAGGTGTAGTGACCAGGCTGTACCAGATATTGAGGCAGCGTGTCTGGACCACAGCTAGCCCCACCTAACCCCATTTGCTTGATATCCAAATTTAGATAGTACGTGTCACTGCGTTTGGGCAAGGCATAGGTGTGCATTGCTGTTGTTAGCTCAGCTTCGGTGTAGGGACTAATTGAAAACTCAATTGGTTGTAGCATAACGAGCAAAATACCGCGATATGACGTTTTGCTTTCATGTAGCAATATCCATGTAGTTTCTGTGCGATTGCCGTTGCTCTGGGGCATGATATAAGCCTCATGCAAGTCAGCAATTTTTGATTGGTAATACCCTAAGGCTGCACCAGTATTGCGATCTACATAGTTTTCATGTGCACCGCGCCCAAACCAGCTTGCATATTGCAAATCTGATTGGTCAAATTGATATTGCAAGCCAACGCGTGGTAATGCAGGCAATGATGGATCAACATCAATAACTGTGTCGACACGTACTGCATCATCACCGGGGCTAATGCGCTGGTGAAGTGCAATGCCAGCCGGGTCATCTACAGTAACGTGTAGGCTGTGTGTATCTGGGTTGTGCCAAGTTTTGAGCGCTTGTTCGCCGACGGTATTAAGTTGCGCTTGATGCCAATGGAATAAGTATTTATCTTCGCGTTCTGGCTCGAAGACATACCCGTCATTATCAAGTGGGGCGCGCCAAATTTGCGGATAGCGACTATGTTCAAGTGCGCCGATACTTAGCTTCCCTTGTGAAATGCGACTCGCAATTCCGCCAGCTATGATGGTGCTTCTTTCCATTGGCTGTAGCTCTGTTACAGATGGAAATACGGTAGTGGCATTAGCCTTCGCCTTAATCTCGCGTAGCTTGAATTCAGACCAGCCAATAAGCTGATCTTGATGCTCTGCCTTGTGGGCTGTAATCCTCAGAACATAATGTCCTACATCTGTGAGATCAATGTTGAATTGAACCCGCTGGCGTGGTTGTACAGATGGCAATGTGAGTTGGGTTTGCGTATGAGTTGTAAGACCATGCCATTCGCAGCTAAATACTAAATTGTCTAGGGTTGTAAAAAAACGGCGATTGAACAGCTCAAAAACGCCATTTTCTAAATCGATTGCAGTGATTTCGAAGGGCTGGAATAGCTTCAGACATTCCCACATGGCTGGGTGTGGCGTACGGTCTGGTGAGATAAGCCCATTGATGCAGAAATTCTTATCGTTGATCTCGTCTCCAAAATCGCCCCCATACGCCCAATATTCTTCACCATCGGCGGTTGTTTTGACTAACCCTTGGTCAACCCAATCCCAAATAAAGCCGCCTTGCAACCCAGGATTGTTTTCAATTGTTTCCCAGTATTCTTTGAGATTACCAGTACTGTTTCCCATTGAATGGGCATACTCGCACATAATCAATGGACGGTTGGCTTTTGGATCATTTGAATAGTCAAGTAACTCTTCAATGGTTGAGTACATCGGGCAGACAACATCAGTAACATGATGGCCCTGATCCCAATTCTCGCCTTTCCAGCGACTGATAGCGCCTTCGTAATGTAGTGGTCGGGTTGGGTCAGTATGTCTAATCCAGCCTGCCATTGCTGCTTGATTTGCCCCGTAGCCCGCTTCGTTTCCTAAAGACCACATGACGATGCTGGCATGATTTTTAGTGCGCGCCACCATACGATTGCCACGGGCAACAAATGCATTGGTCCATTCTGGCAAATTAGCAAGTTGGTTGTAATTTGCGTGACATTCAATGTTAGCTTCATCAATGACGTACAGGCCATGTTCATCACACAGTGCGTACCACTCCTCTGTGCAAGGGTAGTGGCTGTTCCGCACAGCGTTGAAATTGAAATCTTTCAATAATTTGATATCGGCCAACATCGACTCACGGCTGATAACTTTGCCTTTACGGTCATCATGCTCATGTCGATTGACACCGTAAAAGACAACGGGTTGGCCGTTGATCAGTACTTCGCGATCGCGGATTTCAATTTGGCGAAACCCAATCTTGTGCTGTGCTTTGTCAATTACAACCCCAGTTTGGTCAACCATTTGAATATCAAGTTGGTAGAGGTGTGGCGTTTCCGCAGTCCAAAGCCGTGGCTCGTCTATTTCGGTGCTGAATCGGACGCAAGGGACTTGTTCTAGGTCATATGTGGCGACTGGCTTAGTTTGTGTGAAAAGTGTTGCGTCACTTATAGGGTCCGTCAGCATGATCTGAACACGATGTCCTTCCAAATGACGCGGGTCATGCTGATGCCGCGGCCAAACGTCAACGTCAAGTGTGGCATTTTGGTAAGCATCGTCCAAAGGTGTGCGTACAAAGAAATCTTCGATCCAAGTTTCGTTTGTTGAGTACAATGCAACGTCACGATAGATACCAGCATGCCACCAATGATCTTGGTCTTCAATGTAACTTGCGTCTGACCAGCGGATTACAACAGCAGTAATCAGATTTGTTCCATCAGCGACAAATTTGCTGATGTCAAACTCAGCTGGCAGTCGTGAGCCTTGGCTATACCCAACAAATTTGCCATTTAGAAACAAAAAGAAGGCTGACTCAACACCTCCGAAACGTAAAACGGTTCGAGGGGCACCAATGTTATGTTTGTGTTCAAAGGTGCGTTGGTAAACTCCTGTTGGGTTCTCTGTTGGCACAAAGGGTGGGTTGGCATGAAATGGCATCTGCACATTGGTGTAGATTGGCTTGTCATACCCTTGCATTGTCCAATTACCAGGAACTTCAATGGTATCCCAGTCGATTTCTGGCGCTGTACTTGCAATAAGTGTGTCTGGCACTTGCTCCGGCTGGTTGAACAGTTTGAATAACCAGTCACCATTGAGTGATTGCTCTTGTGCTCGAGTCCAATGCGCATGCGCATTGAGCTTATTGATTTCAAAAATTTGTGGATTTTCCCAATAACGATGGGTTGTAAAAAACGACATAAATCGGATTTAGTTGAGTCTGGAAAATTTATCTAGCACAAGCTTGAGGCTGTGCTTAACAGTGCGCGCGTCATCAGCATTTGGTGAATGACGGAGGTATTCGCTGAGGTAGTGTGCTGCTTGGCGCAATTGTTTATTACGGTAGTAGAGCAGACCAAGGTCACGTTGATGAGTTGCGATGTCAGGTTGTAGGACAAATAAATGCCGTACGACGTCAAGCGCTTGTGCCCATTGTTCGCCAGAGATATAAATTTGCCGCAAATTGTTAAGCATTCGCGTGACAATATCACGATGGCTGCTTGGTTCTAACCAAGTCGATTGAAACCCTTGCAAAGCACCTTGCGTAGCAGCGATCAGATTTCGACAGTCTTCAACCGTCAAGATTTGACCGGCATTGAAAGGGTCAAAAATAATAGGTTCATCATCGGTGTGGACGCCAACAACAAAGTGGCCCGGTAGCCCAATTCCATAAGCTTCCATTTCTAGGCGTCGGGCGATTTCAATGTAAAGAGTGGACAGACTAATTGGGATGCCAGACTTGGTGTCTAGCACACAGTTGAGGTAGCTGTTGTCAGCAGCGTAATAGTCTGTGTCATTGCCAGAAAATTCAACTGAATTGAATAAAAAATTTGCTAACGAAATTGCTCGATCCTCAATGGTGGTGAAGAACGGTAATGTCTGAGCTGCTTCCATTGCGAGGGCGTCTAATTGCCCTAGACAGTCTTCGACTGACAAGTCAGGGTATGCAACGTTCTTCGCAATTAGAAAATTGGCCTGAGCGAGATCGAAAGTCTCATTGTTGGTGTGAAGTTTGAATACTTCCAGTCCATTCATAGCTTGCAATATACCTATGCCTCAATAAATAACAGGTAATCTATGGCAAATCTTTATTTTTGACTAGCTTAAAACAGTTTTTTTGGCGAAACTTATTGTTGGTGTACAGTTTGGTTCAGCCGATTTGTTTAAACTGATTCTTGATGTAAATACGCCAGTACTAAAGATGGAAACCCAAGAGTTCTTTGCCTCTGTGATGGAGCATGAGCCTATTGTCGATGATCTTTCAAATTTGAAAGACCGGCTGGTTCATAGCATCCTCGTAACGACTTGCCTCATTGGCTTGCTGATTTTGATTCCAGCAGTCTATGTTGCTTGGCAGTCTGGCAGCGTTATATTAAGTGCAATTTATGCCGCTAGTTATTTAACAATTTTAGGCATTACGCTACTTTCGAACCGCTTTTATAACATCAAAGCTGGCATGCTTGTTCTTGTGCCTATTTTGCTAACTGCCAACGAATTTATTACGTACGGCATTGCAAGTTCAGGCACAGTGTACGCAATTCTAGCAATCTTCTTGGCAAGTGCATTGTTTAGTCTGAAAAGTGGTCTCATTGTTACCAGTGTGATCGGGGTCGCCATGCTGCTGATTGGAGGCTTGATCACAGGCGGATACATTGCATTAGATCCAGAACGTTTGCAAAATTCTTTTGAATTTGTCCACTGGGTGATTCGGGTTGCTCAAATTACGCTAGCTGGTAATTTGCTCATTTTGCCGCTCCGTTTTTTGGTAACGCGCATCAATCACTCGCTTAGTAAGTCGTTGCAACTAACTGAGTCGTTGCAATCTGAACGCCATCGTTTGCGGCGCGTTATTTCTGCTATCCCTGGCAGCGTATTGATTTGTGCTAATGACTTTTCTGGTCAAATCTTGTGGTCTAACAATGTTGCAGAACGCGAATTTGAACTTGGCCACAGCACGCTTATTGGCTTGAATCTAGTTGATTTCTTTCACTCTGAGGATGATTTTGTCAATGTCTGTGCGCGGATTAACAACAGCCGCCGCGTGACAGCCGAAGAAATTCGCCTTCTGCGAGCCGACAAAACAACTTTCTGGTCGCGCATTTCTGGCAGTGTCATTGAAATGGCAGACGCCCCAGTTGCAGTCTATATTTTGCAAGATGTTGATCAGTTGCGCCAAACGCAACAAGCAATGCAGCAAATGCAAAAGACAGAAAGTCTTGGCATGATGGCCGGTGGTATTGCGCATGACTTCCGCAACATCTTGACTGCGATTTCAAGTCATAGCAAGATCGCACTCCGCCGAGTGGACGAAGGTAGTCCTGCCCATAAATCCATCACAAAGGCCATTAGCGCCGCAGATAAGGGGGCAGACCTGACAAAGCAGCTATTGCAATATGCTGGCAATAAACAAGTTGAGGTCTCGCAAATTGATATGAATGCGTTGATCTTGGAGAACTTGCAATTGCTGGGGGTTGCAGTGTCTGCTAATGTCAATGTGACCCACGAATTAGCAGAAGATTTGACTGCTATCACGGGCGACAAAGCACAATTGCAACAGGTCGTGATGAATCTCATCATCAATGCTGCACAGGCTATGGGTGAGAAGCAGGGCGATATTCGCATCAGAACCAAGCGTTTATATATCTCACCAGATGATTTGTTGCTTTGGAAAATTGGCAGCGATGAGATGGTGTCTGGGAATTACTTGCATTTGCAAATTGAAGACACAGGCCCAGGGATGGATGATAAAACGCTGAATTCGATTTTCGATCCATTCTTCACGACGAAGAAAGAAGGAACTGGCTTGGGGTTAGCAACTGTATTGGGGATTGTGCGCAGTCACAATGGTGGTATGCGTGTCAGTAGCGAAGTCGGTGTTGGAACGGTTT
>JAHDBS010000051.1:0-3291 GCA_020630225.1 Anaerolineales bacterium
GTCGAAAATCTCGCCGCATGGCAAGAACAATTCAACGCCACTTGGCTGCAACACTTCCAAGACACTGGCGAGATCAATTGGCGTTTATACAAGCGCCCTCGGAACACTGAAACACCAAGCACACCCGGCATTGACTTAGCCAATAGCAAGCTGATGCTCATTTCCACCGCAGGTGGGTACGTGCCAGCCACGCAAACCGCGTTCGATGCTGAAAACGACTTAGGCGACTACAGCGTGCGTGCTATTCCAACCGATAGCGCATTTGACGACATCGCCTACGCGCATACGCACTACGATCATGCGGCAGTCAATGCTGACCCACAGTCGCTATTGCCGCTACAACACCTGCGCGACATGGTTGCCGCAGGTAAGATCGGTAGCTTGGCGGAGTCGGTCATGAGCTATGGTGGCTATATGCCAGATGTCAGCCGCATTGTGACTGAAACTGTGCCGGCAATTGTCGCAGCCGCCAAAGCACAGGAGGTACAGGGCGCTTTATTGGTGCCTGCCTGACCACTTTGTATTCAGTCCGTGGGACTGATTGCACGTGCCTTAGAAATGGAAGGAATTGCGACCGTGGTGACAGCGTGGGCAAAACAGATCAAGCTGACTGCGCCGCCGCGGGCCACGCTCACAAAAATGCCACGCGGTATGACGCTGGGGACACCCCATGATGTCGCCCAACAACAGCGTATATTGGACGCAACCCTAGCTTTGCTGGCGAAAGCTTCGCCGCTAGATATTGTTGAGCTGGACGAAGCGGAAGGTGAGTGGGCGTAGTCAAGTAGCAGCGTAGCTGTTGTTGACCGTCGGCTAAATCGCCGTGAGAATTACTGTATGCCAAAAATTAGCGCGTTACATATCTATCCAATTAAGTCTTGTGCGGGACATAGCGTGCAGTCTGCAACGCTAACGCCGCGTGGCTTCAAGCACGACCGCGAGTTCATGATTGTTGATTCCGACAACATGTTCATGACGCAGCGAAAGCATCCAGCAATGGCGCTGATTCAGCCTGAAGTCACAGACAAGACGCTCACGTTGAATGCTCCCGGTATGGATGAGATTACGATTGACATCCAAAAGCATGGACTGCCAGAAACCGTCACCGTGTGGCGAAGTGTGTGCGAAGCGATTGATCAAGGTGACGCCGTTGCAGCATGGTTGACTGCTTATTTGAAAGATGAGTGTCACTTAGTGCGCATGGCTGAAGACTTTGTGCGCCATGTCAATCCAGACTATGCTGTGCGCGCGAATGATCAAGCTAGCTTTGCGGATGGCTATCCAACGTTGGTGATTTCTGAAGCGTCTTTAGCTGACCTGAATTCGCGCATGGCGGCAGCGCTGCCCATGAATCGATTTCGGACTAACATTGTCGTCACAGACTGTGCGCCATTTGCAGAAGATACTTGGCAACAAGTACGCGCTGGCGAGGTAACGTTCGATGTGGTCAAACCTTGCGCACGCTGTCGCGTAACGACCATTGATCAAGCCACAGGTGTGCGCACCAGCGATGAGCCACTCGCGACACTAGGCGAGTATCGCCGCGTTGGAAAAGGGATGATGTTTGGGCAAAACTTACTGCATGACCACAATGGCACGCTACAAGTGGGCATGGAAATGACTGTGCTGAGTTTGAAGTAAGCGCGCTTAGGGAAATAATAAAAGGGCGACTGTAAAAGTCGCCCTTTTGGTTTAAGCTATCAAACAGAGATACGTTACGGCCCACGCCACAGCACTGGTGCGTACTCAGCGCTTTGCCCAGACAAGTCCCAGTTGCGGCCCCAGTCACGGAAGCGGCTTTTTACGCCCGTACTAACGGTCACGCTTGAGCCAACCCAGTACTTCGTATTTTCAACCATAGTTGGGTTTTCGCCGTCAGCGCCGCCAACCTTAGCAACTCGCCCAATGATCTTCTTTGGAATGCTCATTTCCCAGCCGTCTTCATGTTCTTCCCAAGTAATCGGGACACGCTTCCAACCTAAGAAACGATCGATCATGATGGAGAACCAGCCAGTTGGGCCACCCGCGTTACCAGCGAAGATATTTAGAATGGCTGCTTCTTGGGCTGGGCTACTGCGTTCATCAATGTACATGCCAACAGTCCAGCCGCCTTCCGCAAGTGGACCAGGCGTTTCGAGCATTAGCCCCACAATGAGCCCGTCTAGACGCGTGGCGCCTGCAAAGCCATTGTGAATGTTAATGCCCCACCATGTTAGACATTTGCCATAAGTTGGCGCTTGTTTCCCCAGTGAAATAACACACGGGCAGAAGATGTCACAGTTGCAGCTCATTAGGAATTCACCTTCGATCTGCCAGAACTTGAAGTCTTTTTCAGGAATAACTTGAGTCATATAGTCCTCAATCGGATATAAGGACAGGAGATAGAAGATAGAGGGGACTCTATCGCCTATCTTCTATCCCATAAAAATCATCGCGGCACCCCAAACAAGGAAGCCAACGCCAATAAGTTTGCCAAATTTATCGCCATTTGGCGCGAGTTTTTCAATTAAGACAAAGGCGGTAATCACTGCCATCCAAAGCAGATTCATGACGCCCGCCACAAAAAGCACCAACATCAATACCCAGCAGCAGCCAACGCAGTAAGCGCCATGCTTGAGGCCCATCCGTAAGGCGCCACCTAAGCCGTCTTCCCATGCATTCATCATGTAGGTCAATGGTGAGCGGCAATGGTTCAAGCAATTGTCTTTGATGCTTGAAAACTGAAAGGCACCTGCGCCGAGTAGAATCGCGCCGCCTAAGTACGGGCTAATCGCAACGCCAGTGGGAGAGATTAGGGCGCGAGAGTGAAGCCACCATTGCAGTAGCGCGGCAAACGCGCTGTAAATAATCCAGATGATGACGTAAGCGCCGAAGAAAACCGAAGCACCAATCCAAGGGGCACGCTCAGGATTTTTATAGCGATCCATCTTGGTGAACGCCAAGGTCATTGGAACAGCGGTGGGGCTCATCATCGCGATTTGCATCACGCCCCACATCGCAAACAGCGCAAGATAGTCGCTCCAAGCAAACGGATCATTGAAGTTGACGGTACAAACCAGTATGAACGCATTCGCCGCCGCTTTGAGTTCATTGACCCGCAAGTGCTCGCGCGTCATGAGGATGGTGTAGATGGCGGCGACAAGAATCACGCCCGTCAGACCGATTAATACAACGTTACGGTCACGGCGATAAATTCGTTGGGCAATTGGGTTTGTTGTCATCAGTGTGGCACTGACCAAGCGTCAGTATTGAGAGTCTAACGGGAACCTAACATTTTGTACAGATGATGAA
>JAHDBS010000051.1:3391-17977 GCA_020630225.1 Anaerolineales bacterium
TATCAATCACAATGATCAACGTTCTAATTGCAGATGACCATCCAATTGTTCAGCAAGGTATGCAAATGTTGCTGGATGTCCAGCCCGACATGACTGTTGTTGGGGTCGCGGAAAACGGCCAACAAGCTGTTGAAATGTCCTTAGCGCTGCGCCCAGATGTTATTTTGATGGATCTCAATATGCCAGAGAAAAATGGCATTGAAGCAACGCGTGAAATTCGCGCATTAGAAACAGCGCCGCAAATTATTGTGCTGACCAGTCATCATCAAGATGCGATGGTGTTTCCTGCAATCAAGGCGGGTGCGCTGAGCTATTTATTGAAAAGTGCTACGCCTGAGGATGTGTTGGATGCCATTCGCGCAGCGGCCAAAGATGAAGCGCGGCTCAATCCGCGCATTGCGCAGCGTCTGATGCATGACATTGCTGGGCAGCGACCATCGCCCGATGCGCTAACACCACGAGAGTTGGATGTGCTCAAGCAAATTGCGGCTGGCAAAGACAATAAGGCAATTGCCGAAGAATTATTCCTGAGTGAAAAGACGGTCAAAACGCACGTCAGCAACATCTTAGGCAAGCTGCAGCTGTCAGATCGGACGCAAGCGGCAATTTATGCTCTCAAACAAGGGCTAGTGCCGCTGGAATAGCGCTACGACAAGGAGAAACATGGACGCTTCATTTTCAAATCATCCGCTGATCCGGACGTATCTTATTCGTTCAGTTAGTAAGCTGAGCAATGAGCAGTGGCTAACTATTCCGGACGGCTTTGACAATAATATTGCTTGGAACATTGGCCACATCATCACGGCCCAAATGGGGCTTATTTATTATCCAAGCCGCTTGCGCCTAGAAGGGATGATGAGCAATCGTGCCATGTATGTGCCTGGTTCGTCACCTGCAGGGTGGGAAACTACGCCTGATCCACAAGAATTGTTGGCGGCGTTAAAAGCAACTTCGCGTGCGATGGCCGCAGATTATGCCGCAGGGAAATTCAATGATGTGAACTATCGTGGGATGACCACGGCAGCAGGCGCAGAGCTGACAACATTGGCCGATGCTGTTAGTTTCAATAATTTCCACGAAGGGTTGCATCTTGGGTCAATTATGGCTATCAAAAATTTGCTGAAGTAAGCCATACAGGCTAACAAATGAAGTTAGTTATGTTTGGGGCTGGAGGCGTTGGGGGCTACTTTGGTGGTCGTCTGGCTGAAAGCGGGGCCGATATCACTTTTGTTGCGCGAGGTAAGCATCTTGCGGCTATGCAATCCCGCGGATTGGTGGTGAATAGTTACCTTGGTGATTTCACTGTGCCGGATGTGCACGCGACCGATGACGTGCAAACGATTGACGCGCCTGTCGATGTCATTCTGATCGCAACAAAAACGTGGCAACTTGCAGATGCGATTACGCAAATGCAGCCACTCGTAACTGAGAACACGATGATTGTGCCAATGCTCAATGGTGTTGGTGCGCCCGCTTTGTTAGCCGAAGCATTTGGTGCTACCCCAGTGATTGGTGGTTACTGTGGCATTTTGAGTCACCTGAAAGCGCCGGGCGTAATTGAACATTCAGGGACGGAGCCGTTTGTTGTTTTTGGCGAGTTGGATAATTCGCCCAGCGAACGCGTGGGGGCATTATTGGCAACCTTCGAAAAGTGCCGCCATATTAGACCAACGGTGCCACCAGATATTTTGGCTGCAATGTGGCGCAAGCATTTGCTAGTGTCGACATTAGGGGCAGTTGGAGCGGCATCGGGTGCGAATTTTGGAACGTTACTTGGGACACCGGAACTGCGGGCGTTGCTTCGCGATGTCATGTACGAGGTTGTTGATGTGGCGCATGGTTTGTTGATCAATTTGCCGCGCGAAACAGTGGAGGCAACCCTAACTTTTCTTGATACCTTGCCAGCAACTGCTATCACCTCGATGCAGCGCGATATTTTGAATCAAAAACCATCTGAATTAGATGGACAGGTAGGCGCAACGGTTAAATTTGGGGCAGAGTGTGACGTGCCGACGCCACACTCACGGGCTTTATATTGGTCGCTGTGGCCATTAGAGCAAAAACATCGTGGATTGCAGTAACACGATGTCTAAATATCAAAAAACGGCTTCTCATCTGAGAAGCCGTTTTCTTTTATCGCTAGCCCCGAAAGTTGGGCTGGTTCATAGTCGAGTTATAACAGGTGGTGTTTGACGCTAGGCCAGCGGCAACATAAAGCTAAAACGCGTCCCGACATCAACTTTTGATTCAAGCTCAATGTCAGAGTTATGTGCTTCTACCAACCGCTTTGCAAAGGCAAGTCCGAGCCCGGTGCCACCATAGTGACGTGTGGATGACCCATCCAATTGATGGAATGGGACGAATAACTCAGACAAGCGGTCTTCAGGAATACCAATGCCAGTGTCTTCAACGTATAGCAACGCTTTGCTGCCATTTGAACGGCCACCTAAAATGACACGTCCGTTTGGCTGCGTAAACTTAATCGCATTGTCCAAGAACTGATGTAGTGCCCAGCTGAGCTTTTCAGCATCCGCTTTGACTGCAGGGAAGTTTGGTGAGAGATCCAGAGTTAGGGCTAGGCCTTCACGTTGGGCTTTATCTACAAATTCACGATATAGCTCGTTGAAGATCTTTTGCAAGTCGGTTGGGCGCAAATCAACTTTGATTTCCCCACGCGCGGTACTTGCAAAGCGAATGAGATCTTTGATCAATTGCTCCAGTGACAAGACCGAACGATTGACGGTGTGGAGCGCTTTATGTTGATCTTCATTGATGTCACCCAAGGCTTGATCGGCTAGCATGATGCTAAACCCTTTGATCTTTGCCAATGGTGTTAACAATTCGTGGGAGATGTTAGAAATGAAGTTGATTTTGTGCTGGTTGAGCTCCATCAACTTATTGAGCGCTTCTTGAAGCTCGCCAGTGCGTTCCGCAACACGCTGTTCCAAAACGCGGTTGCTTTGTTGCAGTGCATTTTGCAGCTCAATCATTTGCTCAGTAATTACCCGGTCTAAGTCTTCACGGGTAACCAGCTCTAGGTCTACAAGGGTTTGCCCTAGGCGGACATCCTTGCCTTCAGCTTTTTGCGCTTTTTGATATGCGAGGGCTTGGTCCAATTGGTCCTTCGTCACCATCCCATTCCGAAGCAAGTAGGTCCCTAAGCGTGGGAACAGTTGCGTTGGAATATGAGGTGCGGAACTGTTGGTTGCCGCAACGGCAGCACGTTCAGCAGCAAGGGCTGAAAATGCAAGCGATATACTCTCTTGTACGTTATTTAACTCTTCAGTCATTTATAGTAGAAATAGCATCTCTGCTTAGGCGACTGTCACAATTACGCCAGTTTCAGTCAATTGAATTCGCAGTGCTGTGTAAACAAAAATTTACCTATACCCATAACAGCTTGTGCGAAATGTTTAAATCTAGTTTACGGAAAGAGTCCGTAAGTTATATTTAGAAAGTATTGAAATATTCTGACGAAATTACTGACGCTGCACTTCATCATACACAAATTTTTCTCCGAAAAGCAAGATGGAAAATACGTACACAAGGCGCAACTTTAGGCTAAATTCATGTATGTGTACTATAGCCAAATTTGCCTTGTTTGCGATTAAGTAAATGCGTATTGGACAGCGAATCGGCACAAACTGGAAAAGACAGCTGTTTTCTAGCGGAGTCTTGGCCTTAGGTTTTGCTTTACTCTGGTGGGTTGCACGCCACGTTCCGTACCGCTCAGTCTGGCAGATATTTAGTGACTTAAGTGGATTAGGGATAGCGAGTCTAGTTGTTCTTAATATCTGTATCTTAATGTTAATGGCGCTGCGCTGGTGGTTATTCTTAAGGCTTTTAGGCGCTAAACTCGATCTGATCCGCGCTACGCTGTATCGCCTTGCTGGCTATAGCGTTAGTTACCTGACGCCTGGGCCGCAGTTTGGCGGGGAACCAGTGCAGTTGGTGTTAAGTCAGCGCCACGTGTCTAAAGCGTCTGCGCTCAGCGCGCTGGTCTTGGATCGGATTTATGATTTGAGTGCTAGCGTCTTGGTACTAATCATTAGCGTGAGTGTTGCGTTGGTGACGGGGCTTGCCATACAAGTGACACAAGCTGTGTGGCTTATTGCAGTGTTGTTACTGCCTGTTGTCTATTTACTAATTTTACGCAACGGTAAACGTCCGTTATATTGGCTACAGCAAAAGCTACCGAACTGGGGCTGGCTCCAGACAGGCGTCACGAGCGAAACACAGCTAATTGACATTCAACAGCAACAACCAACTGTCCTGATGAGAGCAGCATGGGTGACGTTACTGACATGGCTAGCTCAGATCTGGGAATATTGGCTGATGCTTTGGCTGCTGGGAGCGACCCTAACGTGGGATCAGTTATTCACTGCGCTTGCAGCAGTGCGGATAGCGTTTTTGCTGCCAATGCCAGGCGCGTTAGGCACCTTAGAAGCTGGGCAAATTTGGATTATGGAGCAACTTAGTATTGATCCGACCATTGGCTTAGCTGTGGCCACACTCATCCGCTTGCGCGATATTTTGTTAGCCATAATTGGCTTGGGTTGCTTGTGGTTCTTCTGGAACACGGCACAGCAAACAGAAACTTCACAACACCTTTGATTTAGAACATTCCATGGATCAGATTTTGGCGCGGCTCACAACGCCACCTCCACTAACGCGACCGCACATCACCCTAAGCTATGCCCAAAGCCTCGATGGCTGCATTGCGATGGATCGGACAGAACCGTTGGCACTTAGTTGTCATGAAAGCATGACAATTACACATCGATTACGCGCAGCACACGATGGTATTTTGATTGGTATCAGCACTGTGTTGGCAGACAATCCAAGCTTGACCACTCGCTTAGTCCCTGGGACTGATCCGACTCCAGTGATTTTAGATAGCCGTCTGCGTATGCCAATTGAAAGTCAGTTGTTGACTAAGCATGCGGCGCCTATTATTTTGACCACCACGCGTGCGTTTCCAGAGAAGAAAGCAGCGCTTGAAGCAAAAGGGGCAAGAGTTGTCACCATTGTGCCAAACGAAGTGGGCTATGTCTCGTTGAAAGAAGGGATGCAAGCGGTACGTGATCTTGGTGTCAATAGTGTGCTGGTAGAAGGCGGTGCGCGGGTCCTCACCAGCTTTATGCGCACCCGTTTAGTTGACCAGTTACTAGTCACCGTTGCCCCCGTAATTCTCGGTGGGCTAAGCGCTGTGGATCGTCTGCCGTATGCCCTCGAACTAACCAATGTACGGTCTTTTGACGCAGGCTGTGATCTGATTATTTGTGGAGAGCCTGCTTAATGGAACGTCAAGCGGTTTGGTTTACGGCGCCAAAAACCGTTCAAGTTGGAACGGAAACATTGACAGCCGCAGCTGATGAGACCTTAGTCAAGACGGTTTGTAGCGCGATTAGTCCTGGAACAGAGCTGCTGATTTACCGTGGACAAGCACCGCAGTCGTTAGCGGCAGATGACACCATAGAAGCGCTTGCTGGTGATCTCGCCTTTCCGCTCAAATATGGTTACGCTGCTGTTGGGCAACCTGCGAATACAGACGGCTATGTGTTTAGTTTTCAGCCGCATCAGTCGCATTTTGCGGCTGCGCCTACAGCCCTAATGCCAGTGCCGGACGGCATTGCGCCAGACGATGCTGTTTTTCTGCCTAACACGGAGACAGCAGTCAATTTTGTGCACGATGGTCGCCCGCAGCTTGGTGAACGTGTGCTGGTGCTGGGGGCTGGCGTTGTCGGTTTGCTGACGACAGCTATCTTGGCGCAATTCCCGTTAGCAAGCTTATGTGTGATTGATCCGATTGTGTCACGGCAGGCGCGCGCAACAGCGTTAGGCGCGACGCAAGTCGCGAGTAGTGTACAGACATTAGACCAGCAAGACTTTGACTTGGTTTTTGAACTCAGTGGCAGCCCAGCTGTGCTGAATGATGCCATTACAGCAGCAGGCGTTGGGGCGCGCATCGTGATTGGGTCTTGGTACGGCGCTAAGTCTGCGCCAATTGACCTCGGCGGAGCGTTTCATCGCAATCGGCTTCAGCTAATTAGCAGCCAAGTAAGTAGTCTGACACCTAGCTTGTTGCAACGCTGGGACAAACAGCGCCGTTTTGATGTCGCATGGACCCAAATTCGACGCATTCAGCCAAGTCAATTGATCACGCATCGTCTGCCAATTGATGCCGCAGCAAGAGCATATGACTTGCTCGACACGGCTCCACAGTCTGCGCTGCAGGTTGTGTTTGATTACTAATTACGCCGAATAAAACTGAGAAGACAATGGAAAAAGTAAACGTAGGCATCGTAGGGTGTGGTTTTATTGCTGAGCAGTATGCAGCGGCAATTGCTGATTATTCTTATTTGAACATCAGCGCGACCTGTGACTTAGATGTTACGCGTGCCCAAGCGCTAGCCGATACATATGGTGCGCAAGCGTACACAGAGCTTGATGCGCTGCTAGCTGACAGCAATACCGATATTATTGTCAATCTCACTATTCATAGTGCGCATCATGCAATTACGAAACAGTGTCTTACAGCAGGAAAGCACGTATTTAGCGAAAAGCCGCTGGCGCTAACTGCTGCCGACGCCGATGAGTTAGTTGCTTTGGCAAAGGCCAACGACTTGTTGCTAAGCTGTGCGCCAGATAATGTCGCCGCAGATGCCCAACAACTAACAGCAAAATTGCTCCATGAACATGCAATTGGGTCTGTGAAGGTTGTTTATGCAGACTGTAGCTTAGGCCGCGTGCCAGCTTGGAACAGTAATCCAGAGCATTTTCTGAATATTGGGCCGTTGTGGGACGGGGCTGTGTACCCGTTGAATTTACTGATTTCAGTATTTGGGCCTGTCAAGCGTGTACTGTCGGCGCACCATAGCTTGTTGCTGCCGCAGCAAACCCACAATGGGCGAGTCTTCAACGTACAGACGCCAGACCACTCGACTGCAATTTTAGAAATGGAGAATGGGGTGCAGGTGCGTTTAACCGCAAGTATGTATACCCCATATCAAAGCAAACATTTTTATAGTATTGAGTTTCATGGGGATGATGGCTCGCTTTACTTAGGAAACTGTGGTGACCTAAGTTGGCAACCCGATGCCGTAGAGCTGGCGCCCATTGGACAAGGCTATACGGGTGTCAGTCTTGAAGTCGAGCCCGCGCCACGAACATATGGCTCGGCTGTTGCAGATATGGCGCTTGCGCTAAGAGGCGCGAATGAAGGGTATATTGCAACTGGACAGCGTGCAGCGGCAGTTGTTGCCGCTATTGAAGCGATGTATGCCTTTGGGGACAACCAAGCGGCTTAGCCCATTGCAATTCCATTTTCTTGTAAATAGTCGTGCGCTAATTCCAGCATGCGGGGGCGTAATTCTGCGGCGTGGCCATAGCGTGACTTTGCAATCAGCACGAGCTCAGAGCCATCATCGTCATCCCCTAAGACTTGCCACGGCGCGACCAGATTTGGCAAGCGTGTTTCGGCCTCCATTGAAAACCCATCTAATAAATCAGCGGCTTTACCGCTGTCGGCTGGTTTGACGTTTAGCCTAACCTTCACAATGGAGTAGTCACTGCGGCTGAAGTTGCGTACTACCCTAATTTCCCCATTAGGCACAATAAATACTTCCCCAAAGTTCGAACGGATTTCTGTATTGCGTAGCGTGACCTTTTCGACAACACCTTCTACATCTGCAATGACAACCTTGTCCCCTACGCGGAAGGTGTCATCAAACATGAGCGTTAGCCCTGTGAACCAATCACTGATGATGGAGCGGACGCTCAACCCAAATGCAGCACTACACAAACCAACAATCCACACTAAAGTGTCGGCATCAACAAAGATGACGCTGCTGAGTAGGCTTGCCACAAAGTAAGCAATAAAACTGATCATACTCGCGAGTTGCCCCTGCAGCGTTTGCCGATGATTGTGATCAAGTGGCATTAGCTGTAAATGGAAAAAACGCTTGGCAAGCGGCAGGCTCATGCGCTGTACAAGCCGAGCAGCAGCAAAGTAAAGCACGATGCGCAGCAGGTAGCTATACCAAACTGGCTCAGAAAAAAGATCAATGATGATTTGCATGCAGCGATTGTATCCAAGCGACGAAGACTTTTCTAGTGGGAATATCGTGGCAAACGGTAGATTCAGTTTAGCTAGTGCGAAACCTAGACAATATGTGGATGTATGAGACTTGCGTCTTGCAAGAGCGAGTAAAATAAAAAATATTCATGACGCTTAAGGACTGCTGAGTTTTGTTTGAAACGTATTTTCTCCCTTGAAAGGTGAAATTGGCACGTGTTTTGCGGAACTTTAGTGACACAATAGGTAAATACACGTTGTGTAATTTTTTGACGTGTATCTTCCTGAAATAAGTATCGTCATTTTTCAACTGAATACTTCACACGCGCGTTCCTATTATCTTTGTGGTTGCTAGTGGCTTGCTGTAATTGGCTTTTCTTTTTTATTCATATCAAACCAATTAAGTCGCCTTGCGCCCGTTCGTTTTTGATTTCTTGACGCTTCTGACGTGCTTGCTTCTAACTTAGGAGTAGCACGGGATGATGCAACTTACTGCATCTCATCAAGAATGACGTGTGGAGACTATGACGAAGAAGATTTTATATATTGAAGACGACCAGGACATGATTCAACTCATGACGCTTATTTTGAGCCGACGTAATTACAAGTTGATTGCAGCGCACGATGGCGTGACAGGGTTGAAATATTTGAATAAGCGGCTGCCTGATCTCGTTTTGCTAGACCTAATGATGCCGCGCATGGATGGGCGTGAGGTAGTGCGCGTTATTCGGCAAACGCGTGAGCTAAGCCACTTGCCTATTGTGTTGATTTCAGCACGGCAAGAAGAAGCTCATTCGCTTGTGGCAGACTATCCCAAAGGTATTGCTGCATTTATTTCTAAACCGTTTCGGGTTGACGACGTGCTGGCTGTGGTCGATAGTGCCTTAGGCATGCGCCACTAAAGACACTTTCTATAAATATGTAAGCTCTGATTTTCGCGATCCGCGAGCGTGGCGTTGGGGAACGCTGAACGCTGAATATCAAGACTGGCTAATGCTGCCTCTAAAGTCTCGGGGTCAATGGTTGCACCCCGCTGATAATCTATCCAGCCTGCAATATCTTCAATTGGTTTAGTGACAATGGTTGTGTCTTCAATGAGGCACTCAAGTCGCCCTTCTGCAACGTAGTGTGCAAACGCGTCTAACCCCGCTGTAATGACCTGATCGAAATTCGGAAAAGGGGTTTCGACAGCGAAAAGTTCTGCATCCGTGTCTGACCCAACAACTGTGGTGCGACGTGGCAGGACTACCCAAACCAATCCGCGTTTGGCAAGCGAGCGATGAAGTTTTTCAAGTAGTGGGAAGTAAGCACGCACGGTGCCTGATGAGTCCAGTCATCAGTATGACCGGTGTAGCAGAATGATATCGAAGTGATCAACGGGTAGGTCCGCATCTTGTAGCGTTGCATTCAGATACGTCGGCTCAAGGTCTGCTGTCCAACTGGCTTTGAATGCTTCCAGTCCAGCCGGATCAGGCTCAACGACAGTGAGTGAGTCGGCCTGCGCAACATACTGATGCTCATAATGGCCGTCACGTGGGCCAATACTAAGCACGTGCTTGTTTAGAAAAACTAGTTGATGGGTGACATCGTTCCACATACTAAGGGATTATGCGCCAAAGCCACCAAAGATTCAACACGCCACGTGCAGTCCACGCAAGCGTGCGCAACCAATTTGTCGTCACCAAGCGTCGATAAGCGGTTGGATCAAACCCTTGTGCGAGTACATTGTGTTGTGGCACGCTCAAAAAGAAAGTCGTTCCCCAGACAATCCCAAGCAGAACTAAGCCAATCAGCGCACTTTGCCAGCTAATTTGGGCTGGCCTACTAAGAAACAGAAGTGCGGTTAGCCCGGCCTCGGCTAACATTACCGGCACCACAATCAGGCTAATACGCCAGTTATGCTCGGCGGCATACTGCACAAACGCCTCTAGCCCAACCCGGTTAAACATTGGGTAGTGCACCACTTGAATAGTCCAGATGAGCCCAACTAGAAAAAACGTTGCGCCTGTGTGAAGAAGAAAAATAAGTTTATGTTCGAGAGCCATGCTAAGGTGTCTTTTCTTGCTGCCAATGGTTGCTCAGAAAATTGTATTGCGATTGTGTTTGGATGGCCGCTTGAAATACTAACAATGCGCTGCTTGATGGGTTACCTACGTCACTAAGCCGTTAGAAGACCCTAACGAATTCCCTCTTGACTTGATACTATAATAGCGACCATTGTCAGGGACGCTTGCGCACGTCCGAATGAATGCGCTCATTGATGTATGAAAAGACCAGTAGATGCAATTGAGGGAATTGGCCCTGTTCGGCGTGATCGCCTCGCGGAAATCCACATCAAAACTGTTGGGGATTTACTTAGTATCGGTTCGACACAGTCTGGCCGACAAGAGATTTCTGAAGCCGTTGGTGTCAATCAAGACATGGTGCTTGGTTGGGTGCGCCGCGCAGACCTCATGCGGATCCCTGAGACCGGATCGCAATATTCTGATTTGCTTGTTGCCTCAGACGTTGTCTCGATCTTTGACTTGGCTGAACGCAATGCAGAAGACTTGCGTGCACGGCTTATTGGCACAAATAAAGCCGAAAAGCGGGTCCGAGAATTGCCTAGCACTGAAGATGTTACGCATTGGATTTTGCAAGCAAAGCGTCTCAAGCAGGGGTTGCCGTTGGAAGCCCGCATTGAAGCGGATGCTCCTTCCTCTTCTGATGAGGATTCAGACTTATTTGATAAGTTTGATGATTTCTCATTGACACGTCTTTCTGAGGACGCCCCAGAGACAACAACTGCTGAGCTAGTTGGGTTTGCACTTTCAAATGAAGCGGCAATGCTGCAAGACGTTGAGACACCTGCTGTCGAGGTTTCAGAAGTCGAAGCAATTGAGGTTGCTGAGGTCAGCGTGGAAACCCCTGAGGTGACTCAAGTAGAAGTGCTTGATGTGCCTGAGTTCGATCTTGAAGTGGAAGCCCCAACATTAGATCCAACTGTTGTAGATATTTCGGCAGATATTCCCGAATTGGATCTCACCCCAGTTGATGAAACGATTGAGATTCCTGATGGTGAGATTGAGTTGCCAGAAGTAGAAGCAGGCGCTCCTGAAGTTGAGGTGGAGGTGTCAGACACAGACCTAGACGCCTTAGATGCGCCAGTTGTTGAGACAGCTGTTGATTCAGTTGAGTTTGAAATGCCTGACTTTGGCTCTGACGACGAAGCGAAGAAAAAGGCGATGAGTTTTGAAACTCTAGAGACGTTAGCAGCGCAGACAACGCGTAAAGAACTCGAACTGGATGAACTCAGTAAGCCCGACCTTGGTGCGGACACGGGTGATCTTGAAGCGCCATCATTTGACGACCTAGATGACATTCTCGCGCCAAAGAAAAAGATCAAGCCAGCAGAGCTTGTAGATGACAATCCGCGGTTTGTTGCCCCTGAAGAGCCTGCTCCCGAAGAAACTTCGGAAGTTGTTGAAAAGGTGTTGAAGAAAAATGCCAAGAAGAAGCGCTCTGGTGGCATCCCTGCGATTGTAATGTGGCTGCTTGTTGGCGGTTTAGCCGTTATTGGGTTGCTGTTTATGGTCTTGGCCTTTGTTTTCTGGCCAGGATAGAGAGATTAGAACAGCTTGCAACAAAGATTTCAGAAGTTCTGATAAGTTGCAAAAAATTCATTGTGTCCACTTGAAAATTTTGGGGTCTATATAGATAGCAACGAAGAAATAACTTCGTACAGCGGTGATCTCCCAGATTGTCCGCTAGCAATCTCCCTCCCTCCTGAAAGCGCTGGCTCCGGTTACGGTCGGCGCTTTTGTTTTAACCTCCCCCTTTCTTTTTGGTTGTATCATTAGAAGCATGTCTGAATTAACCATGCAGCAAACAGCACCGTTTCTAAAACGGGTACAACGCAACCACGGCCTTGAGCATGCTACTGTGCATTTGCTTACAGCGCACAAGCATAATAAAAACAAACGGTTTGCTGGCCGTGCAGACCACCATGGCTTTTATTTGTATGGTGAGTTTGAGACAGCAGAAGTCGAAAAGGCAGCACGAGATGCGTTAGCGCGGATGAACGATGGTGAGCACCAGCTTGCTGTACATCCGAACTGTGGCACAAATTTGGTCGTCTCTGGTATTTTGGCGGGTGCGGTTTCTTTAGCGACAATGTGGGGCACTGGTCGGGATTGGCGTAAAAATTTAGAACGTTTCCCAACTCTAATCCTTATGCTGACCTTGACTGGCATGATAAGCCCAGCGGTCGGAATGCGCGTACAGCGTGACATCACCACAACAGCGGAAATGGGCAACTTGCGCATCGTGGATGTCACACAAAGTGAGTACGGTAACCTCACCATTCATCGTATTGAAACGGTAAATTAGTTGTCAGCCAGACGTATTACGCCACAACAAACTGGCCCGCTACCATATCGCGCAACGAACTGGCGCTGGACTATTGGCGTCAATCTTCTACTTGGGCTGCTAGGTGGCGTTGTAATTGGTGTCCTATGGGCATGGGTTATTCGCCCGCCTGCCTTTACCGAGTCTTCACCATCCGGCTTGCAGGCAGAATACCGCGCAGACTACATTATCTTAGTCGCACACACGTATGTGTTAGAAAAGGACTTCTCAAGGGCAGACAAGCGCCTACTTGAACTAGGCTTGCGTAGCCCAGATGCTGAGGTTATTACCCTAACAGAAGCGCTTATTGAGCGTGGTGGAAATGAAAAAGACATTTTTGCCCTCATCGATTTAGCACGTGCCTACGGCCAATTAACACCGGCAATGGAGCCTTTTTTGTCGGGACGTTCCTAGCGTAGTTATGTCACCTCAAGTTAGAACGCGTCGAATTGTTGGCAACATTACGCTGTTGCTCGGGATCCTACTGGGGCTTGGTGGTGGGCTGTTTTATGGCTATGCGGTCAATCCTGTCGTGTATGGAAACACAACTCCCATCGATTTAGCCGGCCCATATAAAGAACAGTATGTGCTGATGATTGCTGCAGCCTATAACCAAGATGGCGATATTGCACGTGCGAATCGGCGCATGCAAGTGTTAGGGCTCACAGATCCTGCTGCCCGTGTTGCGGCCTTTGCACAGCAGTCGGCGTCGCGCGGCACTGGTGAAGGCACACTAACGTTGCTCAATAACTTAGCTGCAGGTCTTTCCGCTGAGATTACGCCCACGCTCAAGGCACCAGACGCTAATAACGAGGCGATTGCTGAATTGGCAACGGCAACGTCAGTGCCCGCGACAGTAACACCGTTAGTCGCAACGTTAGTCCCCACAAGTGCCCCAATTACATATGAATTGCTAGAGATTGATAGCGTATGTGACCCAACCCGCACAACTCCCGAGATTACTGTCAATTTATTCGACTCTGATGACAAGCCGCTTGCAGGTATTCCTATTCTAGTGAAGTGGGAGAACAATGCCGATGAATTCTGGACTGGCTTAAAACCTGAAGTGAGCTTAGGCTACGCAGACTTTGCAATGCAAGCTGGCACCTTATACACCTTAGAAGTTGGCGGGAGCGCCTTACCTGTTCGCGGACTCATTGCAGAAGACTGTGAAGATGCCGAAGGGCGGGCATATTCTGGCTCAATCGACTTGGTGTTTATGCGCAAGTAACGCCTAGTATCAGCTGTCAACCTTCTATTAGTCTTCATGGCATGCGCTGCTGAGTAAGTAGCGTTGCTCTTTTTCCATAGTGTTTCTAGCTACATTTCTAGTATTCCTGGCTGCAAGCCTAGGGAACGGTGTCCGTGCAATTGTCGGCTTCGGTGGCGCATTGATTATCGTGCCACTGATTACAATGATTCATGATTTGCCAACTGCTGCCCCAACGGTAGCGTTGTCAAACTTGTTGCCGACGTTGTACGTTGTCTATCACTATTGGCACGGCGTTCGTTGGGCGACGGTGTTGCGAATGACAGTCGGGATTGTGATTGGAACACCAGTGGGCGTTTACTTATTGGGCAATGTAGACAGCGGCGTGATGTTGCTAGGCCTTGGGATCTTCATTGTCTTGTACACAGCCTATACAATGTTGGGGCCTGAACTCCCCGTTTTGAAAGGACACTTCTGGGACCCGGCCTTTGGCTTGATTGGCGGTATGATTGGCGGTGCATTCAATATGTCTGGGCCACCCTATATTGTGTATGGCACCATGAGCCGCTGGCCAGCGGCCGAATTTAAAGCGACTCTCTCCATGCTGTTTTTTCTTGGGGCAATTGTCGTTACGGTGTCACATTATTCGAATGGCAACCTGACACCCCTAGTTTGGCAGTCTACCTTTGCTGCGATCCCTGGTGGATTAGTGGGTACGTATGTTGGCCTACGTATTGGAGATCGTTTAGATGCTGAGACGTTTCGCAAAATTGTCTTCGCGGTACTCTTTGTGATTGGTGCAAATTTGATTAGACTTGGACTGATATAAACTCAAGTTATCTTCTTCTAGACCTCAAAAATTTACGTTCATGCGTGTTGTTCTTCTTTCCAAAGCCTGTATTGTCGGTAATTA
>JAHDBS010000052.1:0-4580 GCA_020630225.1 Anaerolineales bacterium
GTTACATTTTCAAGACCAACTTCGCTCAATTGTTGAATGCCATCTGCATTGAGGTCAAACCAGACGGTGTCCCCAACAGAGGGTTCTACGACTTGTGCTGAGACTTCATTTGAGAGCGCTGGCAGCGGGGTTTCATCAGTAGACATCCCGAAGTTGTTTGTGTAAAGGTCACCACGGGCATTGCCAGATGTGGTCATATCAAGTACGAAGTCGATGCGTCCACCGTCTTTGACCAATGGGCCAGCCCATAAAATCCGATAGGCCGTAATTTCTGCGTTAGTGGCTGGGCAGTCTCCACCGCTTCCGTTTGCAGGTGTTGCCGCTGGGTCAACGTTGCTGGAGTCAATGCCGAGACACCAATTTGTAGAGCCAGTTGCAAAATCATTTGTGTTAGCTGTGCCCCAGACAACGTGTTTAGGCGCACGATCAATGGTGGCAGGGTCGTCTTTGGTGTAATAAACGAATGCGCCTGCTGGGATCGAAACACTTACAAATTCATAGGTGCCAGTGTAATCGGAAGGCTGCATGCGGCCATCTGGGTATTCATCTGGTGCGCCAAATGGCCCAACTGCGCCATCACCCTCAAATGGTAAGACGTCGATGACATCAATGTTTGTGAGATCGACTTCCGTATTATTGATGGTGCTTAATGTGTATTGAATTGGCTCATTTGGCAAAATGAGTGGTGTTTGAACCGTCTTGAATGGAGCAATAACAGCGGGGACTTGGACAAACACGGTATCCGTTGTGGTCCGGTCTGCTTCAACAGAAGCATCGACTGCAGAGTCCACGATGGCGGTGTTGACAAGGTTAGTGCCGTTTGGCGTTCCTGCATCTACTAGGGTGCCAATGGTGATGGTTGGTAATGGTTCATTGGCTGTTCTTGTGCCAAGATCCCATGCTAAGACCGTTTCACCAGCTGCTGTACACTTAGGGTGCGGATCGGCAGCGGCAACACACGATGCTTGTTGACTCGGCGCAATGGTTGCGGAGCCAGCAATATAGATGAGCTCAGGTGGCAGAACGTCTGTGACTGTGACAGGACCGCTGATGCCTGCAATTGGGGCGGTAAAGGTTGGGATGATGTCCCAAGTCATGCTGTCACCAGCATTGATACCATCCCGACTCCCTTCTTTTTCTACGCGCACGATACCGCGGGTGAGGGTAATCCGGTCACCACAGCCGGTGCCGGTATGGGCAAATTCTGGATAAGTTTTGGGTTGATATCCACAAGCGCGATATTCACCGCTATTGAATTGGTCTACGTGACGGGTTGCATAGTTGACTAATTCCGTGCCATCTAGAATTGGATCACCAGTGACAGGGTCATTTGAAAGTGCTACGTGCTCTACGCGGAGATCTACGCTTTGCCCTGGACTAACTGGTTCAAGCATTCGAATTCGGAATTTTGTGACATCGCCAATGTTGCCAGAGAATGTTGACTCATCTATCCATGTAATTGATGGGTCAGTACATTCAGTATTGAGGGCTGCGGCTGGTGAGTTAAAGGGATCTGGTGGCCAGCTACCGACATAGCCTGTTGCATATTCCAAGACGTAAGCTTTGTTGGCGTTAAGATATCCACCTGTAAGTGAAATATTGCCGGTCAACGTATATTTACTGTTGTCGATGACATCACACATCTCCATGTTTGTGAGGTCAAGGACACCACGATTGTCATGATAGTTGCGGGTTACGAAAGTTTCGCCCGGACCAATTAAGCCGTCACCAGAGCGGATATAACTTGCTGTGCCTGGAGGGCTACCGTCGCCAAGGGCTTTCATGAAATATTTGACCCAATAACCACCAGTGCTTACGAGTGTGGTTCTTGCAGCGTTGTTAGCTGTGTCTTCAGTTGCGGCTCCAAAGTTAGACTGCCCGGTAATACTGTTTGGGTCAAATCCAGTAAAGACATTTTCAATTGGGAGCTCGCCACCGTTATCAATAACGTCTTGGGCAGGAACCCAAAGTCGAACACCGTAAGACCCAACATATTTGGTGTCGTTAGAAATTGCGCCGCCTGCACGAGTGCGAGTCGGGTGTGTGTCTAATGAGCTATCAACGTTGGTTAGATCGATGTTGATGTTTGTGCCAGGTCCACCAGCTTGTGAACAGCTAATAGTGCCTTGGTCAACAACAGAGTTCTGGCTAGTAGCGCTGCCATTGAACCCAATGCTGCTCCAAGGGCGACTACTGACATTCCAAGCAGGCGCGTCTCCATTGACATTCAAACAATCAAAAAGTTCAACATTGGGAGAGACGCCGCTCACATCGTCTACAAATGAGATGTTGGATTGGAGCGCTTCTGTACCTAAAAATGGATCAAAATCTGAGTTGTTATTGCGGGTCCAAAATTCAAGAACATAGTAAATTAGGAAGCCGGGATCACCATTCTTAGAGTAGTAAGTGACGGACGATTGTGATTTTTGAATGTCATAACGTGGTGAGGCAGTGACGGTTGTTGCATCTGGCGAGCTTGTAATAGGGTCGCTGTCAGCGCCATCAATGGTGGCATCGAAGTCGATGACAGTGCCATTTGGGACGCCTCCAACAGTTGCGTTTGCATCAAAACTACCGGTCGTTGGAACGTTGAACGTCCCAAGGTTACAGACTAGATCTCGACCATCTGCCGAAATGCTACTGCCTGGATCTTTACAGGACCCTGGCATGAAGGCCCACACTGCACCATCTGGCAAGTTGGCTGTAATTGTTATTTCTTCATTTGGGTCAACAGGCGGATTGACGTTGTAGTTGAACCGATATGAAATTTGGTCATGGGTTCGGACAATGTCATCCAAAGCGCCAAAGTCACACCCATTGCTTGGGTCTGCTGGACAAACATTTACACCATTGACTGTGTCGCCAATATTGTTGAGCGGTCCAACCAAGCCACCGTCTTGACGTTTGATGACATCAAGACCTAAGGTTGCGGCATAAACAGGGTGAGCTGTAATCAAACCGCCTAAGACTAATGTTGCGAATAGAACTAATGCAACTGAAACAGGTTTGTAAGAAGAGACTTTAAGAGTTGTGCGTGTTGTAAACATCAATGATAGCCAAATTTGAAAAACAATTCGACATTGTTAGGTTACAAAACTTGTCAGCGCAAAAAATTGGGTTTGGCTATAGCCTTTTATTAGGCAGTGTGTTTAGAATTTGAGATTATGACTAAAACTCAAGAGCTCTTTAGAATTTGTAGTTCTTAAGTACATAAATTTTGCTTTTCAAACCAATAGCTACTTAGGTTTATTGGGATTGTATGGATTCAGGTGTGCTTCGGTTACCTGATATTCGGCACTAAAGGGATTAGAAAATGCCAACAACACTTATTGTTTTAAATAAAGATGAAGACACCGTTACATTTATTGATGAAGAAACGCTTGCTATTCGCAAGACAGTTGCGGTTGATCGGAACCCGCATGAAGTTGCTGTAACAGCAGACGGTAAGAAGGCGTTTGTTTCCAATGCTGGTGGCAACACAATTTCTGTTTTCGATATGCAAACGCTGGAAATTAGCGACACAATTGCACATCCAGAATTCCAATTTCCACACGAAGGGAAAGTGACTAAAGATGGTCGTTTGATCTTGGCCTCTACCTATGCCAATAAGGTATTTGTAATTGATGCCAATACGCATGCCATTACAAACATTATTCCTGCGCAACGCATGAGCCATATGGTATGCCTCACTCCAGACGAAAACTTTGCTTATGTTTCTAACATTGGAGCGAATTCATTTTCACTCTTGGATTTGAAGACGGAAGAGTGGGTGTCACATTTGCCCACAGGACGCAGCCCAGAGGGGATTGGCGTCAGCCCTGATGGACAGTGGGTCTATGTTGCTAACCAAGATGACAATATGGTCTACATTATGGACACACAAACGCACAGCTTACAGGCCCGCATTCGCACTAGTCATGTGCCAATTCGCGTTGCGTTTACGCCAGATAGTAAATATGGCTTAGTGCCTAACCGTGAAGGGGATGTCTTGTCTGTGATTGATGTTGCCCGCAAGCTGGAAATCAAGCGCATTCGGACGGGAATTTGGCCGGGTGGCACAATTTGTAATCCGGCAGGTACACGCGCTTACGTTGCAAATAACAAGACTAACGATGTGTCTGTGATTGATCTACAGACGTTGAAAGTCATTGAGACAATCGATGTTGGGATTCATCCGGACGGGATTGGACTGTCTGTGCTATAGAGGAATAACACTTGGGCGCGCAGAATACACATAGACATATGTGTATTCTGCGCACTTAGGACTGCTAGATTTCTTTGTTTTCTGCGAGCTCTAAACCTTCTGCGGTCAAATATAGGTGCGTATTACGTCGCACAATTAGGCCATAGTTCTCACAATAGCGGACAACTTTCTCGGCAAAGTCTGGCTGCCAACGAAAGTGTTCAATCAGGTTATGTACCCGATTTTCATATTCTTCATCTGGTTGGCCTTTGTGATTCAGCAAATGAACTACCAACATGTCACGTGCAAATTCCCATTTTTGACGTTCGCGGCGCAGTGCTAGTGCGACCATTCCGCGTTCCGGTGCAAACACAAATACAAGTGCGAAGATCATCCC
>JAHDBS010000052.1:4680-8920 GCA_020630225.1 Anaerolineales bacterium
AGCGTTGGGGCAAACCCAAGTGCGGCCGCCAAACCGGGGTCAAATGTCGCAATTTTTAGTTCTTTGAAAAAGAGCGTAATGCAGACAATGTTGATGACCAGAATGACGCTCATGATGATGAGCGTACGTGGCCCTAGGTCTGTCCCACCAATGATGAACCGATCAAACGGGGCAAATAATAAGTCACCTTGAAAGACGGTGTGTTCATCTAAGTGCACGTTGCGCGCGTAAAGCGAAATGAGCACAACTGCTAGGCTAAATAGAGCTGGAAAGACTAGTCCGATGGCTGCGTCTTGTTTGACGAGCTTGGTCCGGTTGAGTAGTTCGACCAAGACGACCGTTAGTACACCAACCACTGCCGCGCCAACAATAAGCAACGGATTGTCTAAGTCACCAGCAATTAGAAACCCGCCAACAATGCCCAGTAAAACAGTATGGCTAATGGCATCACTCACCATCGCCATGCGACGTAAGACTAGAAAAACGCCAGGCAGGGCGCAAGCAGCGGCAACAACCATTGCAATAAGCTGAATTTCAATCTGTTCTATCGACATTGCGGTTTATAGATGAGCACGAAGCTGCTTATGACGATTGTTGAATAAGGTTGTGATGAACCACTTCACAAGCGGTGTGAACAACGCAACACGCGGTTTGAAAGTCAATATATCGGTGACGGTTGTTCCTGCGCTGGTCTTGGTCAACGTGCGCTTGTGTTGCCATGTTTTCATGCTTAGCATTGGCGACTGTTCTAGAAAGCCTTTTTCTGTATCAATGGACACCAAAGTCAGATCTGAGTAGTCAATGGGGATAAGACCCCCAAGCAATACGAATGAGCGGAACAATCGCTTGTTTGGTTCTATCTCAAGGTCAGTGAGATTGCGAATATGACTAGGGAAGGTCATCTTGGCTATTGGACTAAGTTCAGTTGAAATTCCGTCTACGGAGGTAATCCATTGCCAAACTTGTGTGACAGGTGCGTTCACTGTGCTTTGAAATTGTAGGGTGATCATGCTTGGTCTCCCGGTGTATTTACCGCAGCAATGCCAGCTTCTGTCAGACCCCATTTCTTGCCAACTTTTGTGACAAAGCCGCGTTCTACCAGTGCGTTAAGGGCGTAAATGGCGCTGCCATCAAAAGGGCGCATGGCTTCTAACGCTTCGATTGTGTGCTGATGGTAAGGATCACCATGCTCGGTTGCGAGCTCATACAAGTCTGCTAAGACCAGAGATTGCCGTAACCTGCGGCCTTTGCGACGTTTAGCAATGTTGGTCCAAACAATGCCGCGAACCGGTGCGAACAATAATGAGAGAACGGCAATAGCTGTCATCACCAATACGATGACCGGGCCAGTTGAAAGTCCAGTACCGAGGCTGCTAACAACTGCGCCGGCCATGCCACTAAGTGCGCCAAACAACGCAGCAATGATGACCATCAACTCAAGTTTGTCGGTCCACTGGCGTGCTGCGGAGGCTGGAGCAACGATCATAGCGCTCATTAGAATGACGCCAACGGTTTGGAGGCCAATCACAATCGCAAAGACAATCATCGACATTAGGATGAGTTCTAAACGACGGGTGTTGAAGTCAAGGCTGGCAGCAAATTCGCTATCAAATGTGAGGAGCTTCAATTCTTTCCAGAAAAAGATCAGCAAGCTAAACACAATCACGCCAATGATGGCAATGGTAATCACATCGCGTTGAACCAGCGCAGCGGCTTGTCCGAATAAGAAGTTATTTAGGCCCGCTTTGCTGGCGTTTGGCTGTCGATTGACGATGGTTAGTAATACAATGCCGATGCCAAAAAACGTAGAAAGGGAGAGGCCAAGGGCACTGTCTTCCTTAATGCGCGTGTGCCGCACAATATTTATGATGAGGACTGTTGCTAACCAACCGGTTATAGCAGCGCCAATCACCAAGACAATGGGCGCACGGCTGCCTGTTAGCATGAATGCCAGCACAACACCGGGAAGCGCCGCATGCGAAATGGTGTCGCCCAATAAGCTTTGCCGGCGTAGAAATGCGAAACACCCCAATGCGCCGCTAATTAGACCAATCAGACCAGTTCCAAGCGTAACGGTGCGCAGCGTATAGTCTGTGAAAATACTTTGCAGGAGATCCATAAATGGGTCTAACGTAGGCTGTCTGGAGAGAGCTCACCAGTCTCAAGCGGCTGTTGTGCCAGAAATCCAACGCGCCCGCCATATGCACGGCGCAAATTTTCATTGGTAAAGACGTCTTTGACTGGGCCGCTGGCAATCCGTTTGACATCAAGCAACATGACCCAATCAAAATATTCAGGCACCGTTTGCAAGTCGTGATGCACAGCAATAACGGTTTTGCCCGATTGACGCAGGTCACGCAAAATTTGGATGATGGCGCGCTCTGTAACTGCATCTACACCTTGGAAGGGTTCATCCATAAAGTAGATGTCAGCATCTTGGACGAGTGCTCGGGCGAGAAAGACACGCTGCTGTTGACCGCCAGAGAGCTGGCTAATTTGCCGACTAGCAAACTTTTCCATTTCAACTTTACGTAACGCGCTGAGCGCTAATTCACGGTCTTGCTTACTAGGGCGCTTTAGCCAACCTAGTTTGCCATAGCGACCCATCATCACTACGTCGAGTACGTTAGTAGGGAAGTCCCAATCGACACTACCGCGCTGTGGGACATAGCCAATGCGATGGCGTTGGGTTTCAACAGCCTTGCCATAGATGCTAACGCGACCAGCGGCTGGTTTGAGCAGACCTAAGACCGACTTGATGAGGGTGGTCTTGCCAGCGCCATTCGGGCCAACAATTGCCATTAAAACGCCGCTAGGGACATCAAGATCGATGTCCCACAAAACGGGTTTCTCAGCGTAGGCTAGCGTTAGATCCGTAACTTGAAGGGCTAAAGGAGTTTCCATGCGTTGCTGAATAGCTGTAACTAGTTGCTGCTGGTCATTGCAGCAACAAAGGTGTCAATGTTATGGCGCATCATGCCTAAGTAAGTTGCGGCAGGGTGCCCTTCTTCGGCCAGCGCGTCTGAGTAAAGTTCACCACCAATCGAGACTTCATGCCCAAGCGCGCGTGATGCCTCTTTGACAGATTCAATGGTGCGAACCGGCACAGAAGACTCTACGAAGATGGCCGGTAATTTGTTTTCAGCGATGAAAGCTGCTAACTCTTGTACATCGGCTGTACTTGCTTCTGATTCGGTACTAATCCCTTGCAACCCGCGTACTTCTAATCCGTATTCATCTGCATAGTAAGCAAAGGCATCGTGAGCGGTAATCATGATGCGAATATCGGCAGGCACTTTTTCTAGCTGCTCGCGAATATAGGCGTCGGTTGCTGCAATTTCTGCGAAGTAACGTTCACTGTTTTGCTGGTAGACCTCAGCATTATCGGGATCTAGCTGTTGTAAAGCACTTGTAACGGCCTGTAACCCCATGCTCCAGCGCGGGGCGCTGTTCCAAATGTGCGGATCATATGTGCCGCCCGCACTGGTATCGCTTATCAGCTGGTCAGCAGGGATGGCTGAACCAACTTCCACTACGACTACGCCGCGCTGTTCCATTTGTTCAAGTGCACGCAGCATTTGCGCTTCAAGATGCAGGCCGTTGTAGACAATCAGATCTGCATTGGCAAAGGTGCTTAGGTTGCTTTCAGTAGGTACATACAAATGCGGATCAATCCCCGGGCCAAGTAGCTGGGTGAGGTTAATTGCATCGCCACCAATATTTGTAAGCGCGTCACCAAGTTGGCCTGTGGTTGCAACCACATTAATCTTGCCATTGTCTGCGGGTTGGTTTGCACCACTACTACACGCGCTAAGCACGAATGCGGTTACAAGTAGAAGTAGAGGTATTAATTTATTGTATTTCATGGTGTCTCAAAGTAAATTTAGGCTTGCCTAAAATATACTGGTTGGCGGTGTGAATGTCAAGTTAGAATCAAAAAAGCGGCACATAAACTGTGCCGCTTTTAATATTTTCGAGAGATTTCAAGCTGTTATGGAGTGCTGATGCTAAATCGATATTCAGGAGCATCCCAAGGGCGCAACTCAGCATTTGAAATTGTCAAGCTGTTACTCGTTTTGAAGTCACGTGTGCGGCTAACTTGTGATGTTGGGCCGCTGACTTCCACGGTGTGAATGTCTGGGTGTGGATATTCAATGCGCATGCTTGAATTACTAGAGACACGGAAACTGAAGCGCTGTTCTGCACAGACACAAACCATGACAACTAGCATGTCATAAGA
>JAHDBS010000052.1:9020-17942 GCA_020630225.1 Anaerolineales bacterium
CCATATTGCAATGAAATGGACTTTGTTGCGCCAGGGGTCAACAAAAAGTTTTCGATATAGCTAAATTGTGTTGTGATTTCTACTAGCACCGTTGCTGTTGATTTGTTTTCAAATGAAATGGTCGCATTCGATTCTGCTTGCGCAGCCATTGGTAGTAAGAAAAGACCAACTAGTAAGCTAGTGACCAACATAGTTTTGAGCTTAATTGTAGATTTCATGATGTTCCTCCCGGTGTAATTTGGTTACAGTTTGTGTGGGGCTTGGGTGACTATAGTTGGATTCTAACAGAAGTTTAGATATGGTTAGTAACTGTTGCCTCTAGAGATAGATTCGTCGAGTAAATTGTGAGTGAAACAAAAAAGGCGTCCGAAGAACGCCTTTTTGAAAGTAATTAAGATAAGTCCAAAGATGTTATTGCTTGCCGATGGTAGCCATCACCATGCCACTCTCGCCAGAGAATGATGTGCGCGCAATGCCGATTACTGTGCCATATTTAGCGTTGTTGTCGACGGTTGCATACCCTTTTAGACCGTCAGCAACAAGTTTGTCGCCTGCTTGGACTGGCCCACGCACTTTTATGTAACCAAATCCGTCAAAAATAAGATCTCCGTGCATGTCAATGACCCCAATTACATGCGCAGATCCGCGAGTTTCACAAGGCATGAAGTCTCGGTAACTTAGTTGTGAAACACACATCACATTGCCAACAGTTAGATCTACCAAGAAACCATCCACCATGTAGTCACGGGAGATGCGGCCATCATGGGCTGTGTTGTGATGAACAGTAAGCACTGGTACAGCGCGCATGGCTTCATCTTCAGCACCGGTAATAGGGACAAAGCCATCTTTTAGTAATGTCTCTATTCCATATAGCGCGTCTTCACTGGTCACTTCGCGAATCGCTGGAATAATGGGATCACCAAATTGACTTGTGTCTACCTGTGCGGTCTCAAGGCTATATGAACTGCCACTATCATGACTAATGGCGCCACCCGATTCAATTCTGACTGTCGTTGCACCAACCGTGCTGCCAATTTGCATGGTAGTTTGGTTGCCAGTCACAAAAATTTGTTGGCCTGGTGCTAATGTAAATTGAAGTTGCTCAATGTTGCCATTGGCATAACGAATTTCTGAACGATAGACCCCGATTTCATATTGATCGACATAAGGCGTATTTGCGACTTTCCCGGTTCGCACGACCTGATTGTCTCGTCCATACAAAGTAAATGCATATGTCTCCTCTAAATTGACATATACAATCGTGCCAACTCGCGTCGCAGCATTTACTGCGCTCGCGGTCAGCCCCCCCAATAGTGTCACACAAAGTGCGACAGCAAAATATTTAATTGTTTGCATCTGACTGAGCATTTCCTCTTTCTCGGAATTACAACACGCGTAACTTACAGGGTACGCAATACTTGCCATGTAATAATATGGTCAAAAAGTTACAAATTATTTAGTTTGTGCAGTTAATATTTGGTTTGTTTCGGTTTTGTCTGGTTGGTTGTATCTATATAAACCCCAACCTGCGTTGTTTTGTGGATCCATAATGTGACAAAATAAAGCCGCTCCTTAAAACGAAAAGGGTGCCCTGAGGCACCCTTTTTCAAGGAAGGAGAAGGAGACATCTGCAAAAAACCTTGACCAGAGGTATTGAAAATGTCACGAATATAAACCGTGGCAATATAATAGTGGATAATATAGACAAGCCCTGGACATTACGTCTTGCGTAACGGGTTGTCATTTCCCAATTTCGGGATATCAAGGAAAGGAACATGGATAGAGCTGAATTCGGCAAACTCATTGCGGCATTAAGGAAAGATCGGATTGATCTAATCCATGGGGGAACCTGGAGTCAGCAAGATCTAGCTGATGAAACCGGATTGTCAGCCAAAATTATTGGCAACATAGAGCGGGGGGAAAAGGCACACCTAGAACCAGATATTTTGGTTAGTTTGGCAGAGGCCTTTGGCTTGTCAACGGTGGAACGGATGCGCTTCTACGAATTTGCAGCAAGTGTTGGCAAAGCCGGTACACTCGCCTCTTATGTGCCAGTTGAAGATGTCTTAGATGAAGTGATTGGTCTAGCTGAGCAAATTCGGCTGCCTCTCTTCGTGCATGACAGTTTCTATAATATTGTGGCTTATAACTACTCATGGATGCGGCTATCACAGCTGTCACATGAGTTCATCAAGTTATATCCAAACGTAATGGGGCTCTTCTATGCTCCAGATAGCCCTTTCCCAAATTTGTTTCGAGATCGGGATCGGAGCCGGCTGGAGGTGATGCGGCAATTGCGTTACATGTCGTTGCCATATCGGCATCGGCCGCGATTCAAGGCGTTGTTCAAGCGTATTGCCCGGTCGCGCAAATTTCAGAATGACTGGATTGCAACGCAAGTTGATACTGGTGACCGATACTATACGCGTCGGACACACTTATATCGACATCCGGACTTCGGCGAAATGCGTTTTGTCACTATGACGCAGCGCAATTACACAGAGCGGGGTAGTCTCTACCTGTCGGTCCTCAACCCAATTGATGACAAGTCGGCAGATGTGTTCCATCAACTTGCACGGGACTATCACAGCACCTATCGACCCATTAACTGGCCCGATAGTAAATACTCAGCTACTAGCGACTACGAAGAATCATAAAGCGAACAAGCTACAAATATAAGCGCCTCAGATGAGGCGCTTTTTTGTTATTGATTGATATACTCAGCTGGCGCATCCTTGCAAATTTTGTAAATCTGCTTCAAAATGTTGCTAAATTTGCATAATTGCGTGCGATTTGTTGTCAATATTTTATTTTCGCGTTGAAGAGGACACACCACATGGCAAAGCGCGTTAGACGCCCACGCAGAAAAGTTCATGGTGAATGGTCACCAGAGCAAATGAATAGCACAAAGCCTAAGGCTGTTGGTCCAGGCTTTGTAGGCGGGCAATATAAGCCCCTTACTGACCGAGAAATGGAGCGCATTCATCACACTGTGTTGGATGTCATGGAAAACCTAGGGTTTGCGCAAGCAACTCCATCAATGATTGACTTGGTCACCAAAGCTGGTGGCTGGATGGACGACAAAGGTCGGCTTCACTATCCACGCGGATTAGTTGAAGAAGTGATTGACAAAGCCCCAAAGCATTTCATTATGCCAGGGTGGGATTCAAAGCATGACTTAGAGATTGGCGGTCAACGGGTTCATACCGGAACCGGCGGCGCAGCTCCTGAGTTTATTGATTTTGAAACAGGTAAATATCGCGCGAGCTATACAACAGATTTATATGACATCGCACGCTTGTGTGACACGCTAGATAACATCCATTATTTCTGGCGGACCAATGTTTGTCGTGACGCGCCAAATATGCGTGATAACGACATCAACACCGTGTACGCAGCAATTGCGGGCACAACTAAGCATGTAGGGGCAAGCTTAGTGATTGGTGACTACGTCTATGACGTTGTGGAAATGTTGGACTACCTCATGGGGGGCGAAGGCTCTTTCCGTAAGAAACCAGTCTTATCAATTTCATGTTGTCACGTTGTGCCACCGCTTCGCTTCGCAGAAGAATCTTGTGATGCATTAGAGGCTGCTGCACGTACAGGGATGTGTATTACGTTGCTGTCTGCACCGCAAGCTGGGGCGACTAGCCCAGCTGCATTAGCAGGGACCATTGTGCAATCACTGTGTGAAACACTTGCGGGCCTCGTCTTTGTGCATTTGATTGACAAAAACGCGCGCGCCAACCTAGGCACATGGCCATTTGTGTCGGACTTGCGAACTGGCGCAATGTGCGCTGGTGCACCTGAACTAGGCCTGATTGTGGCTGGCTGCTCTCAAATGGCTGGTTACTATGGTTTGCCAAACAGCTGTGCTGCTGGAATGACTGACTCGAAAGTGCCTGATGAACAAGCTGGTATGGAGCGTGGTAATACGCTTACACTAGCGGCAACTGCTGGTGCAGACCTGATTATGGAAAGCGCTGGGATGCACGCTAGCCTGATGGCAACAAACTTAGAGAGTTTTGTCATCAACAATGACAATTTAGGAAATATCAGTCGCTCAGTGCGTGGGATTGAGGTCACGGATGAAACACTCTCCTATGACGTCATGGAACGCGTTATTCATGGTGCGGGACACTTCTTAGGAAGTGACCAAACCATTGAACGCATGGAAACTGATTTCTATTATGGTCCAATGACAGACCGTCAACCGCCTTCAACTTGGGAGCAGGTTGGAGAGAAAACCATTCAGGACCGCGCACGTGAACGTGTGCGCCAAACGCTAAAACAGCACTACCCATCGCACATTAGCGATGCGCAAGATGCTGAAATTCGCAAGCGTTACAACATTGTAATGCCACGCGAAAATATGAAACCTAGCCGACGCTGGAAGTAATTAGACAGAGACAGAGGTCTTTAGATGTCGTAATGGATATTGACCTCTGTCTTTCTGCTCTGTCTCACGATGTCTCCTGAAAATTCACCGTTACGCGAGTTAGATGAACTGGACTTTGAGATTATCTCGGCATTACGCCAAGATGGTCGCAAGTCATTCACAGATCTCGCTACAACCCTAAAAGTTTCTGTGGGTACTATTCGCAACCGCTATGAAAAGCTGGTTGAGAACCATGTGCTACAGGTTTATGGGCGTGTAAACCCAGCAACGGTGGGATTTATCGCGTACGCGCATATTTTGATTAGCGTCCGTCCGTCGCATCGCATTGATGCAATTTTGCAAGAGCTAGAACACTACCCAGAGGTGGCGTTTTTGGCGGTTGCAACTGGAGACTATGACATTGTTTTAGATGTGATGTGTCGTGACAGTCAACATCTGAGTGAACTTATTCAAGATCGGGTTCAGGTGATTGATGGCGTTGTGCACACGAAGACAAACATGTATTTGAAAGTGCTAAAAACAGCACAGCCAGATGTAAGTCAGTTTTTTACGCAAGATCATGACTGAACCAAGTTTTCATAAAGATCCGCAATATTTCAATCAGCTGTCAGACAGTTTGGAAACAAAGCCGCAGCTATTGACGGACTACATTACGCCAAATGCTAAGTTCTTTGTTTGTAAGGCAACGGACTCGCCACAAGTCGACTTGGCTACCTACACCTTAAAAGTACATGGCGATGGCATTACCAATCCATTGGCATTGTCATATGACGCGATTATGAAATTGCCCAGTCACACGGTAATTTCTTATCTGGAATGTGCTGGTAATCATCGCGATTTGTTTGACTTAGTCATGGGAAAGCCAATTCAGCCTGCTGAAGATGGCTTTGGGATGACTAAATGGTTGACTGGGGGTGTTGGTAATGCTGTTTGGACTGGCGTTTCACTAAAAACAGTTTTGCAGCTAGCTGGATTAGATCCAGCCACAGTTGAAGTGAATGCTAAAGGCTTAGATACCGATGCACCAGAAGGGGGCGTTAGTCGCCCTATTCCGGTTGAAAAAGCGATACACTCAGATACTATTCTTGCCTACCACATGAATGGCGAACCATTACCAATTGATAATGGCTTTCCTTTCCGGCTCATTGTGCCGGGCTGGGTTGGGACAAACAGTGTCAAGTGGGTCGGCGAAATCATTGCATCCAAAACCGAAATCAAAGTCGAACGCAACACAAAGCATTACGTATTTATTGGGCCTGAATGGGAACCAGATGGTGATGTGTTGGGTGAACTAATCACCACGCAAAATATCAAGATCTCTTTAGCGTTTGCATGGAATCAAACGTTGCCTAGCGGCAAGCAAATTTTTCGCGGCAATGCACGCTCACCACATGATCCTATTGAGAAGGTTGAGTGGAGCGCAGACGCTGGAAAAACCTGGCAGTTGGCAACACTAATCCCGCCAAACTTGCAATATGCTTGGTGCCGTTTTGAATTTGAGTGGGATGCCCCACTAGGACAACAAACACTAATGACCCGCGCTACGGATACGGCTGGCAATACACAACCGCTGGAGCATCCTTACAACGCAGAAGGGTACTTGTTCAATATGGTGTTTGAACATCCTGTGACGGTAAAGGACTGACTTGTTTGTAACGAGTAAAGATGCACGGGTTTGAATACTGTGCGCTTTGCCTTCGTCAAGATAAAAAATAAAAGAAATTAGGTGTGTTGAATAAGGCGTGAATTTAAATGACACGTGCCTCACTACATCTTGCAAATAAAAAAAGTTGAAAGGATATTTTCGGCTAAATCGCCAATTCGGAGAACCTTATGGCACAACAATTACCTTCACATAGTCAAGTCGTCATTATTGGCGGCGGGATTGTTGGCTGTAGTTTGGCTTACCACTTAACCAAACTCGGCATGACAGATGTGTTGCTACTTGAACGCAAGACCCTAACGTCCGGGACAACCTGGCACGCCGCTGGGCTTGTTGGTCAGTTGCGCGCAACGCAAAACATGACCAAGCTTGCACAGTACACCTCAAATTTGATGGCTGGCTTGGCAGAAGAAACTGGTCAAGAAACGGGCTTTATTCAAAACGGGTCGCTGTCAATTGCCAATAACAAAGAACGCTTTGAAGAATTGAAGCGTGGCGCGAGTATGGCAAAGGTATTTGGCCTTGAAGTAGATGTGATTACACCTGCGGAATGTGCGGCGATTTGGCCAATGATGAATGCGAGCGATCTCGTTGGTGGGGTTTGGTTACCAGGTGATGGTCGCACCAACCCATCTGACACGACGATTGCTTTCGCTAAGGGTGCCCAAATGTATGGTGCCACCATCATGGAAGAAATCAAAGTCACTGGCGTCACTCAAAAAGATGGCCGCGTGACTGGTGTGGATACAGACCAAGGACACGTAAGCTGTGAATTCGCAGTTAACTGTGCTGGGATGTGGGGGCGTGAAGTCGGTAAGATGGCTGGCGTTAGCGTTCCACTCCACGCTGCAGAACACTTCTACGTGATTACTGAACCAATTGAAGGCCTGCAAAAAGATATTCCAACCCTGCGCGATCCAGGTGGATACACCTACTATCGCGAAGAAGTTGGTGCAATTTTGGCAGGTTTCTTTGAACCAAATGCGAAGCCATGGGGGATGGATGGTATTCCAGATCGCTCATTTATCCGCTTGGGCGAAGATTGGGATCACCTCGAAACTGCATTTGATGCAATGGCGCACCGCATGCCTGTGACAGAAACCACAGGTATTCACACTTTCTTCAATGGTCCAGAAGCGTTTACGCCAGATGATCGCTATCACCTTGGTGAATCTCCTGAACTGAAGAACTTCTTTGTCGCAGCTGGTTTCAATTCAATTGGGATCCAATCATCTGGTGGGGCCGGTAAGGTCTTAGCAGAATGGATTGTCAACGGTCACCCACCAATGGACTTGTGGGATGTAGACATTCGCCGGAATGCACCACATATGAACAACTACAACTTCCTCCGTGAACGCACACGGGAAGGGTTGGGTCTGTTGTATGCAATGCACTGGCCATACTATCAATTTGAAACCTCACGTGATATTCGCAAGTCAACCCTGCATGACCGCTTGGCTGCGCAAGGTGCTTGTTTCGGTACGGTTGCCGGTTGGGAACGTCCAAACTGGTACGCACCTGAAGGTGTCGAGCCGAAGTATGAATATAGCTATGGTCGTCAAAATTGGTTTGAATATTCAGCTGCTGAACACAATGCTGTTCGTGAAGCTGTTGGTGTCTTCGATCAATCTTCATTCAGCAAGTTCATGATCCAAGGGCGTGACGCAGTTCACTTCTTGAACCGTGTTTGTGGTGCTCAAATTGACGTACCAGTGGGCAAGGTTGCTTACACTGCATTGCTGAACGAACGTGGTGGAATTGAAGGCGATGTGACCGTTACCCGCATTGCGCAAGATCAGTTCTACTTGCTAGATGCAGCCGCAACGCAAAACCGCACTTTGGCTTGGTTGAAGTCTGAAATTCAAGAAGACGAATTTGTCACCGTCACCGATGTAACCTCTGCATACATCATGATTGGTGTGATGGGGCCAAACTCACGCGCCTTGTTGTCAAAGATCACTGATGCCGACCTGAGCAATGAAGGCTTTCCATTTGGGACCTCACAAGAAATTGACATGGGCTTCTGCCGTGTCCGTGCTACCCGCATGACCTATGTTGGTGAGCTTGGTTGGGAAATCAATGCCCCAACTGAATTTGGTCAACATTTGTATGACGCCATCATGGAAGCTGGTGCCGATTTAGGTGCCAAGAATGCTGGTTACCATGCAATGGGCTCACTGCGGATTGAGAAAGGCTATCGCCACTGGGGTGACGACATCACTGATGAAGAAACACCAGTCGAAGCAGGGTTGAGCTTTGCCGTGGACTTCAAGAAAGAGTCCTTCAACGGTAAAGAAGCGTTGTTAGCACAAAAAGAAAACGGCGTTACCAAGAAGATGGCCCAATTCCTGTTGGAAGATGAAAACTACATGCTGTATCACAACGAACCAATTTGGCGCGATGGTGAAATGGTTGGGTACGTGTCTTCTGGGATGTTCTCTCACACCTTCAATGGCGCAATTGGGATGGGCTACGTCTCACGACCAGACGGTGGTGTTGTGACTGCGAAGTACGTCAAAGAAGGGAATTACGAAATTGAAGTCGCGGGTGAGCGCGTACCGGCAAAGGTAAGCCTCCGTCCGCTTTACGATCCAAAATCAACACGGATCAAAGCTTAGAAATTTGATGAGATAGACGATAGACGCTAGAAGGTAGATGAAAAAACATCTATCTTCTAGCAACTGTCTTCTATCCTTGTCTATATTCAAAACTCTCTAAATAAAAAGGAACCTGAATATTATGAGAAGTCATGCAAGAGTCGTCATTATTGGCGGCGGGATGATGGGTGTTGGCCTGTTGTACCACCTCGCAGAAATGGGCTGGGGCAAAGACACATTGCTCATCGAAAAAGGCGAATTGA
>JAHDBS010000519.1 GCA_020630225.1 Anaerolineales bacterium
TTCTCCGCTCTAACCCGCTCCAGATTCTCAATCTTGAGCGCATTTTGCTCGTTATGATGAGTCTGTAGCTCTTGGGCAACTGCTGCTTCAGCATCAATTTGTTCACGCTTGCGACGCCGGTTAGCCGCAACGACTACAGATGTACCTAGTGCCACTGACCCAACAGCGAATGTAGCCGCAGCAGCCCAAGGCGGAACGCCGCTGCTTGTTGGCGGTTGTATCGTGGGCGATGGTGTACTAATTACAGGTACAGCAATAAATATAGTGGTTGATGTCGGTTGCACAAAGGCAATTTGCGTCGCGCTTTGGGCCTGCTGCGTCAGCGAAATTGCTGCGAACGGATCGTCATTTGTTGCAGTTGCCCAAAGCGTTGGCGTCACAGTTGCATTGGGATCGATGGTTGGAGTAGCGGTAGCATTCGGATCTGGCGTATTTGTCGGCCCGTTAGGCGTCGGAGAGGCCGGTCCAAAAGACACGCCAGCGACTTCATCTGTTGGGACTTGTGTTGCCGCTGGTAATGTCGCCGTCGGCACGAAAGTTGGGGTAGACGTGGGCACCGCTGTTGGTGTGAACGTTGGAAGTTCTTCTATCGCGGTTGTTCCTACGACAAACTGCTGCATCGACTGTTGACAAGCATTGTCCTTCGCCCAAACGTGCGCGTAATACGCTTGATTGTCTGGCGGTGTCCATGTCACTGGATTCCCAGCGGTAAGGTATGCCACTTGGGTTCCATCAGCCTTTGCTATCTGAATCCACCAATCCTTTAGGCCACTCTGACCATCAGAAGCGGATACGTTGAAGGTAATCACGCCCCCACTTTCAGATGCACTTGCAGTTAGGTCTGGCGGCGTTTTATCAATGCGAATGGTGCGATTCCCGCCGCTTCGAATATTGCCTGCCTGATCTGCCCCAGTAAAATTACTGATGATATGGGTCCCATCTGCGGAAAAGGTTACCGACTTTGCTGCCGTTGCGTAGGTTGTGCCGTTATACGCAATATTGACACCACCAGCACTTGGCGCAGGATCAATAGCGGTCATAGAAACCGTTGCATTGCTCATGTACCAGCCGCCGGGCAACGTGCAGCGTTCTCCACTAACTGACAGTTCCACCTCTGGTGCCGTAGTGTCGATGATCACTTCGATTGCGCCCATGGTTGATTGGTTACCTGCCATGTCCGCTACCTGATAACGAAATGTATAAGTACCGTCATTGAGCGGGGTTGTCACTTGATAACTGTAGTTACAGTCAGTCGGACCAGAGGCTGGATGTGATCCGGCGCCAGAACAGTTTTCAGTCATTGCGCCAATTGGGCTTGAATAGACGACAATAGTAGATCCACCCGGTGACGTTAGTGTTGCTGTAGTTTGACTAGTATCTAAGCCACTCAAGAATCCTGTTACACCTAGATCTTCCGCGTCAAAGACAATTGTGGGAGTACTGTCATTGGTAATGATCTGCGCTTGCGCTGTCGTTGTGAAAGGGGCAATATTTTCATAAAGCACAGTCCGCACATCTTGCGTTTTGTTCTTATAAATGTCATAGGCATCAACGGTGATGACATTATTGCCAACGTCGGACGTAAAAGCTTGTGAAAACGGATTTGGGGCTGGATTGATCGTTTGGCTCGTGCCGTTATTGTCAATATCAACCTGTGCATTGGGTTCCGTTGCACCAATCACGGTGAAACCGCTCGTCACCCAAGACTGGTCTGCTGGCGTACTCACTACCAATGGCGGCGGGGTGTTATCAACAATAAATGTAATCGTGGCAAAGCCTTGCTGTCCGACAACATCCACCGCCGTAACACCAACGGTATAAACGCCATCGGCCAAGTTCGCGCCAACGTCATCGGTGCCATCTATCAATTGTGATCCCGTTTGCGGCAACCCAGTGAATTCGTTGACTTGCGTTCCGCTGGGGTCTAGCAACACCATAGTTGTATCTACCCAATTAAGTTCAGTGACTGTGTAGAGCGCATTTAAGGTGTCAAAAAGTCCGTCTGCGTTGATTGGCGAAATCCCTGTTTCACTAACTGTCAGACTTGAAACTACTGGAGGAGTCGCGTCTTGCGTAGAACACTCAGATGCACTCCAACCTGTTGTGTTTTCCAACTGATCTCTTGTCCGAACGCGATAACAGTAATTGACATTGTCCGTCAATCCGCTAAACGTATGAGAATCCGTCGTCACCCATCCACTGGAAAAGTCCACTGTTGCAAAGGTAGAGTCGCTAGAGGCCTCAAATTCAAATTCAAGTGGCTCTGACAAATCATCAACGGAGACAATTTCGTATACGGTGTTACTAGTTCCGATCGTGAATGCTGGCTCCGCATTAAGTTGCGGCGTATCTGGCGGTGTGGTGTCTACCGTAAATGTCTTGGTCGCACTATTTGGCCCGGTTGAATTGGCATTGTCAGACGTGACTGCGCCAATTGTCCAAATACCATCTACCAAAGTCACTGTCTTCGTATTTGTGTTCTCATTAGACTGTGAAAATGAGTAAGATGCATTGTCACCATAGGTATTGACTAAGCTGACCTGCGTCGTCAATGGAAACGTGTCATCCGGATCAGATGGCTGCACGCCGACATTAACATTACACCCGGCATTGAGTGTACAAGTTGCCCAACTAATGCTGTCATCTGTAGCTGGGCTAAGTTTCGTATTCGCAGTTGGGGTATGAATTGTGGGTGCGTCAGGGTCTTCATTGTCAAGGAATTCAACAACTAACTTGGGCTCAGAACCAGCCAAACAAAACCCATCAGTGTCATCGCTACAAACGGCAAAGCCGGGTCCATTCTGATTAACAGGCACCAAGGCAATGCCCTCATTGCCTGCGTCATCTAAGAAATCAAG
>JAHDBS010000520.1 GCA_020630225.1 Anaerolineales bacterium
AGCCAAGTGTCACGATCGCGCGGCGCAATAATCACTGGCATCCGATTATGAATTGGTGCCATGAGTTCATTCGGCTCAGTGGTGACAATTGCAACAGAATTGAGCTGCTCGCCGCCTTCGCCAGTCCACGTCTCCCAAATTCCTCCCATCGTAAAAGAACGTTCAGAATTCAGCCCAATAAACATGGGCTGTTTTTGTTTTCCAATCCGTTGCCATTCATAAAAGCCATTCGTGGGAATAAGACAGCGGCGGCGCTTGAAAGGTGCTTTGAATGACGGCTTTTCCATAATAGTTTCTGCGCGTGCATTGATCATGGAATATTTTGTGTTTGGCCCTTTGCTCCAGCTTGGAACTAGGCCCCACAGGAAATGCGTTAAGGTCGCAACGCCCTTGATGTTAGCAATGGCAGCAACCGGCTGAGATGGCGCAATGTTGTAACGCGGCGCATATTGCGCAGGCACATCCACATTGGGGAACTCAGACTGTAATTCTTCACGAGATTTAGAAAGCGCAAAACGTCCACACATATTGTGATTATAGAGGATGGTGATAAAGCTATATCTATTTTGTGTTCACGGCAAATGTATACAAAAGTCTTCTACAGAATCGGAATGGTCGCTTCTGGCGCTTGATGCTAAAATCTAGTCAACAAAAAAATACAGTCTTCGGGGTGTGGTGAGCATTGCAAAATGCAATTCCCGACCGGCGGTGAAAGCCCGCGACCTCTATGAGCTACCACTTGTAGAGCTGATTTGGTGAAATTCCAGAGCCGACGGTATAGTCCGGATGAGAGAAGGCAATAACACAGCGATATTAGACATCGTACTGTTTGCGTTAGCTATAGCAACAGTTCGATTTCGATATACGCTTGTGTCTGCTTACGCATTGAATTTGAAGCCCTGTACAAGACTGTATAGGGCTTTTTTATTTGTAATTATGTCTGACAGCAAGCACATGCAATTGGCATTCTCTCTCGCAGAGAAGGCCGCTGGCAAAACCAGCCCGAACCCGGCGGTGGGTGCTGTGTTAGTTAAGCATGGTCAGGTCATTGCTAAAGGGTATACCCATCCGGCTGGTGAACAGCATGCAGAAGTGGACGCGCTGTTGAAAGCTGGTGACGCAGCGCAAGGGTGCACCATGTATGTCACGTTAGAGCCTTGTGCCCACTATGGGCGGACACCGCCTTGTACAAAAGCGATTGTTGAGGCTGGCGTGGCCGAAGTTCACTATGCTATTGGTGACCCTAATCCTAAGGTCAACGGGCGTGGGCGAAAGTATTTAGAAGACCATGGCGTCAAGGTTTTTGCAGATGCATCTGTTGCGCAAGGTTACGCACAGAATCGGGCGTTCTTTCATTATGTAACGACAGGGCAACCTTACGTCTTTGCAAAGTATGCCATGACCTTAGATGGCAAGATCGCAACTGTTACAGGTGAGTCAAAGTGGATCACTGGTGGTGCGGCGCGTGAACATGGTCACCGCTTGCGTAATCAGTCTGATGCGATTTTAGTTGGTGTAGAGACAGTCATTGCAGATGACCCTCAGCTGACGACGCGTTTATCAGACGCGCATGAGGCAGTGAAACATCCACTGCGAATTGTTCTTGACAGTACACTGCGCATTCCTCTGACTGCGCGCGTAATAGACCCTGCATTGCCAGGTAAGACACTGATCATAACCACTAACCAGTCTTTAGTGCAGAAGCGTCAACAGCTGAAGCGTGAAAATGTTGATGTATTGGTCTTAGGCGCAAACGCCGCTGGTCAAATTGATCTCAAGTTGCTGCTAGATGCACTTGGGCAGCGTGACATTACATCGCTGATGGTTGAGGGCGGGGCACAAGTCTTAGGCAGTTTTGTGGCTGCTGGCTATGTGCAAGAAATTTGGACATTTATTGCGCCAAAACTGGTAGGCGGCGTTGCTGCCAAGACGCCAGTAGGTGGCAATGGTATAGCGCAGTTGCAGCAAGCGCTGCAGTTTGAAATAAAGGAGACGAAACAGTTTGGGGCAGATCTATGGGTCCGTTCTGAACGGAAAGTTTAGAGTTTCGCTATGTTTACAGGAATAGTTGAAGAAATGGGTGAGGTCGTAAGCCTCACACAAATTAATGATGGCTGGACACTCGTGGTTGCAGCAGACAAAGTTCTCGAGGGTTCGATTTTGGGAGACAGTATTGCAATTAATGGTACCTGTCTTACTATCACGGCGTTCGAAGGGAACACCATGTCCTTTGGGTTAGCACCAGAGACGTTGCGCAAAACCAGTCTTGGTGAGCTTACTCCAGGTCGGCGGGTCAATTTAGAACGCTCTGTGACGCCATCTACGCGGATGGGTGGTCACTTTGTACAAGGGCATGTTGACGGGATGGGCAAAATTGTCCGTTTTACGCCAGAAGAAGACTCACTCTGGGTAGAAGTAGAAACGCCAGCAGACATTTTGAAATACATTGTTCCTAAGGGCTTTATTGCTGTAGATGGAACAAGCTTAACAGTTGTTGATGTCAATGAAACCAGCTTTACGTTTATGTTGGTGGCATATACACAAGAACATATTGTGATCCCAAGTAAGAAAGTGGGTGAGCACGTCAATTTAGAAGTCGATATTCTCGGTAAATATGTCGAGCGAATATTGGCGCATAAGTTACAAGGGTAGTAGGTATGGCTATTTCATCAGTTGAAGCCGCTATTGAAGATTTTCGAAACGGCAAATTTGTCATCATTGTGGATGACCCTGGGCGTGAAAATGAAGGTGACCTGACCATTGCAGCCCAGTTTGCAACGCCAGAAGCGATCAACTTTATGGCAAAAGAAGGGCGGGGCCTCATTTGTACGCCGCTGTTGCCAGACCGCTTGGCCGA
>JAHDBS010000053.1:0-8051 GCA_020630225.1 Anaerolineales bacterium
AATGGCGCGTAACGCAGGATATTGCATGCTCTGATTTTACTGCTTGTTGCCCAGAACGCGCAGAGAAAGTAATTGAGTTCCGTCTGCTAAAATTTCTGCAATGTCATACACAACTTTGATTTCTGCATCAACGCTTGCTTCACAATTAAATACACCTAATCTTGTGATTGTCGATTGTCGTTTTTCACTGAAAGATACTGAATCGGGTCGCAACGCTTGGGTGCAAGCGCATATTCCAAATGCGCGCTATGCACATCTTGATGATGATTTATCTGGTCCAGTGCAGCCAGACAAGCGCGGTGGCCGTCACCCGTTGCCTGATGTTGCCACGCTAGCGCAGACGTTTGGAAGTTGGGGAATTACGAGCAATACCCAAGTCGTAGCATATGACGACATGGGCGGCGCAATTGCGTCGCGACTATGGTTTTTGCTGCGCTGGCTAGGCCATGAAGCAGTCGCCGTATTAGACGGTGGCTGGCAAGCTTGGCAGGCTGAGGGGCAACCGACATCGGCGGAGACGCCAACTGTAAATAAAGTTACCTTTGATGCGCAACCGAATCACAATTTAGTTGTTAATCAAGAAGAAGTCATTGAAAGTTTGCCGACCAATAAATTATTACTATTGGATGCCCGCGCCCCTGAGCGCTATCGGGGAGAAATGGAACCGTTAGATCCTAAAGCTGGACACATTCCCGGCGCACGATCAGCTCCGTTTGCAGCAAACCTTACCGACACAAAACAGTTTAAATCAATGGCGGCGTTACAAACGCGCTTTAGCGCATTGCTAGACGGCGCAGCAACAGAAAATACAGTCCTCTACTGTGGGTCAGGCGTGACCGCATGTCACAACGCCTTAGCCCTTACCCATGCAGGACTAGACGGATATCGCTTGTATGTTGGGTCATGGAGCGAATGGAGTAATACACCAGGCTTAGCCGTTGAAATCGGCGAACCGGGAACGGAAGGAACCTTATGAGAAGAGTTGTAATCACAGGTGTAGGTGCATTGAGCGCGATTGGTCTCAATGCAAAAGAGAATTGGGAAAACTGCACCAATGGTGTCAATGGCGTTGCGCCAATTACTCTGTTTGATGCTTCAAACTTATCGACGCAAATCGCAGCAGAAGCCAAAGGCTATGACCCAACCCTAACAATGAAACGGGGCGACTCACGCCGCCGCTCACGCTATGAACAATTCGCGTCTACCGTAACAAAAGAAGCGTTAGCAGATTCTGGATTTGAAATTACAGCCTCAAATGCGCACCGCGTTGGGATGTCAATTAGCTCAGCAATTGGTGGGTTGGAAAAACTTGAAGACGGCATTCTTACGGTAGATGACGAAAGTCGCGGACCACGGCGTGTGTCTCCGTTTCTTATTCCAATGATGATGCCAAACGGTGGCTCAGGGATGGTTGGCATTGAAGTTGGGGCCCGTGGCCCAGCGCAATCTGTGACATCAGCCTGTGCGTCGGGTATTGACGGTATCGGCCTAGGCTGGAGTTGGATCCGGAGCGGAATTTGCGATATGGTCGTTGCTGGCGGCTCAGATGCAACAATTAGCCCAATTGGGATTGCATCGTTTGCGCGAATGGGAGCGATGAGTACAAACCCGATCGGCCTGCAGCCATTTGACGCAAATCGAAGCGGTCTGCTCATGGGCGAAGCCTGTGGCATCCTAATTTTGGAAGAGTATGAAGCAGCCAAAGCGCGTGGGGCAAAAATTTACGCAGAGCTAGGCGGCTATAGCAGCACCTCAGATGCTTACCATATTACAGCACCGCATGAATCTGCTGAGGGCGCGACACTTGCGATTAAGAACGCCATTTCAATGGCTGGTCTAAACCCAGAGGATGTTGACTATATTAGCGCCCACGGGACGTCAACACCGTTGAATGACAAGATGGAAACGCTGGCTGTGAAGAATGCCTTAGGCGATCATGCATACAATGTTGCTATTTCATCTACAAAGTCGATGACAGGCCATTGTATGGGCGCAACTGGTGCCTTAGAAACCGTCTATTCGGTGATGGCGATGCGCGACAATGTTGCGCCACCGACCATCAACTACGAAACGCCAGACCCAGATTGTGATTTGAACGTGGTGCCGAATGAAGCGCAGGAACGTAAGATCAATGCCGTGGTGAACAGCGCCTTTGGATTTGGAGGCCACAACGCAGTTATTGCACTGAATTCAATTTAGTGTGCGAACGCGCATAAAACGAATAATGCGCTTTGAAAGACGCTAGAAAGAATAAATTATTCTTGATAACGTAAAAAAGCGAAGATCAGACACATCGAAAGGTGTGTCTGTTTTTTTTGCACCAATAATCACCTACAATTGAAGGCATAAGACTATCTAATCCAAATTCGAGGAGCTATATGAACAACGAGTCAGAATTCGATATCGAAACGTTAGCAGTTCATGCTGGCGTTGAGCCAGACCCCACAACTGCAGCAGTGATGACGCCGATTTATCAGACGTCAACCTATGCCCAAACAGGGATTAATGAGCATAAAGGCTTTGACTATTCACGGACGGCCAACCCAACGCGGACTGCGCTGCAAAAATCGCTTGCTGCGCTTGACAAAGGTAATCATGCGTTGGCCTTCTCCTCAGGGATGTCTGCGATTGACACCATTCTGCGCATGATTGAGCCGGGTGATCACGTGCTAAGTGGCAACGATGTCTACGGCGGTACGTTCCGACTTTTCAAGAACGTCTTGGAAGTCTACGGTATTGAATTTAGCTTTGCTGAAATGACCGACCCTGAGGCTGTTGCGGCTGCAATGCGACCAAACACAAAACTCGTTTGGTTTGAGTCACCGACCAATCCGACGCTGAAGATTTCAGACATTGCTGCAATTGCTGACATTGCCCACGCTGGCGGCGCCTGGTTAGGCGTTGATAGCACGTTTGCCTCTCCAATTTTGCAGCAGCCGCTTACCTTAGGTGCTGACTTTGTAGTGCATAGCACAACAAAATTTATCAATGGGCACTCAGATGTTGTCGGTGGCGCTATTATTTTGAACGATGAAGAGATTGCGAAACGCCTGCACTATCTTCAAAATTCAATTGGCTGTGTGCCTGCCCCAATGGATTGCTTTTTGACGCTGCGTGGGATCAAGACGCTTGCACTTCGTATCCGCCAACACTGTAAAAATGCGACACAGATCGCGCGTGTGTTGGAAGACCATCCCCGCGTCAAGGATGTTATTTACCCAGGGTTGGACTCACACCCTCAATATGAACTGGCGCAGCGCCAAATGTCTGGCCCAGGCGGGATGGTGAGTTTTACCTTGAAGGACGGTGGTGTTGAGGCGGCGACAAATTTGGTCAAAGAAACGCAGCTCTTTACCTTAGCTGAGTCGCTTGGTGGCGTGGAGTCGCTCATTGAGTTGCCAGCACCAATGACGCACGCAACGGTTGCTGATTCGCCATTGGCGGTTGACCCAAGTCTCGTCCGACTTTCAGTTGGTATTGAAAACGCAGATGATCTGACTAACGATCTGCTGCGTGCAATTTCAAAGGCATAAACAATATGAAACAAGTCTATGACAACGTCGTGGAAGCCATTGGACATACGCCACTGGTAAAGCTCAATTCGGTTACAGATGGGCTTGAGTGCAATATTTATGTCAAGCTGGAATATCTAAACCCTGGCGGTTCAATCAAAGACCGGATTGGGAAATATATTATTGACGAGGCTGAAAAAAGCGGACGTCTCAAGCCGGGCGGCGTAATTGTTGAAGCAACATCTGGGAACACAGGGGTTGGCTTAGCGATGTCTGCTACGCTCAAAGGTTACTCTTGTATCTTTGTGGTTGCTGACAAGCAGTCAAAAGAAAAAGTCGATGTACTCCGCGCATTTGGCGCAGAAGTTATTGTGACCCCAACAGCGGTAGCGCCAGAAGATCCCCGCAGTTACTATTCGGTAGCCGATCGATTAGTGCGCGAAACGCCAAACGCAATTTTGGCAAATCAGTATCACAATCCAGAGAATCCGCGTACGCACTATGAAACCACTGGCCCTGAATTGTGGGATCAGATTGGCGAGAAGCTAACGCACTTTGTTGTCGGCCTAGGCACTGGTGGTACAGTCACAGGCACTGGGCGGTACTTGAAGGAAAAGAACCCTGACATCCAAATTGTCGGGATTGATCCAGAAGGATCTATCTTGCTTGACTTACACGCTGGAAATGAAGACGCCGAAGCAGAAAGCTATAAAGTAGAAGGCATTGGTGAAGACTTTTTGCCAACCTCGCTCGATCTTTCTGTTGTGGATTCCATGGTGCGGGTATATGACAAAGAGTGTTTTGTGATGGCGCGCCGTTTGGTACAAGAAGAAAGCGTCTTTACTGGTGGGTCTGGTGGCGCAGCGGTTGTTGGAGCTTTGAAATATGCGCGTGAAAACAACCTTGGCCCAGATGACACCTTGGTCGTGATCTTGCCAGATGGTGGCCGCAGTTACATGGGCAAGATTTTCAATGACGTTTGGATGCGTGAAAACGGATATCTAGAGCGTCAAAAACGCACCTTTGTAGCGAAAGACATTCAGTCTTCGAAAGACGCTGAGGACGTGATCACTGTCTCTGTGGATGCCACGATGGAAGACGTGGTCGCAGTGATGAAAGAGCATGGCATTTCGCAAGCGCCAGTGGTGGACGAAGGCAGCCATCTGGTTGGGATTGTGCGTGAAGTGGACTTACTCAATCATATGTTGTCGACAGACCATCAACATACGAAAGGCGAGAGCATTGCATCCATTGTCAATCGTGACCCGCTTACGGTGTCAGTTGATACACCAATGACGAGCTTGCTATCGCAAGTCAACGATGCTGGCGTCGCGATCATTACGGATGATCATAAGCATGTGCTAGGTATTTTGACAAAAATCGATCTGCTGCATTTTCTGTCAGCACAGGTTGAATAGCGCAGAACCTAACGATTTCACAACAAATGACAACGCCGCGCAAGATTTTGGTCTTGCGCGGTTTTCTTTTAACTAGAATCCGGTATCATTTGGTGTCGGCTGCACGCCGCAAAATAGATATGGAACGACCAATTACCGAACTTCAGGAAGCGTTGAATGTAGCGTTTTCAAATCAAGACTTGCTGCTACAAGCGGTTACGCATACCTCATTCCTCAATGAGCATGAAAATGCTGGAGGTGACAATGAGCGGCTCGAATATCTGGGCGATGCGGTGGTCGACTTTGTTGTGGCAGACTGGCTGTTTCGGAACTATCCGCAATTGAAAGAAGGTCGCTTGACGCGTGTCCGTGCAGCCCTTGTTCAAACTAAAACGCTTGCGGCCTTTGCGCGAACTTATGACTTGGGTGACTATATTCGCCTTGGGCGAGGTGAGTCAGACCAAGCAAGTCGCGATCGTGATCGGATTTTGTGTTCGACGTTAGAAGCCGTGTTGGGTGCGATGTATCTTGATCAGGGTGTGAAGACGGTGACGACAATCCTCGTGCCTTTGATTGCAGCGCGGGCTGACCAAATTATTTCGGAACAGTCTGACATTGATAGTAAGAGCCAGCTCCAAGAATGGACGCAGGCTGAACTGGGCATTACACCCGACTATGTCACTGTTGGTGAGTCCGGCCCAGACCATGACAAGCAATTTATTGTAGAAGCGCGTCTGAATGACACAGTGCATGGCGTTGGGAAGGGCAGCAGTAAGCGTAAAGCAGCCCAGGCCGCCGCAAAAGCGGCCTATGTCGCGCTCACAACAGCATGAAAACACTCCTTGTTACTGGCGGTGCTGGCCTTTTAGGGCAATGGGTGGTGCGCAAGGCTCACGGCTTTGATGTGCACTATACCTATCGAAATACAGCGCCCCCAACTGACCTTGTTGGGACTGCGCATCAGGTAGAGTTGCTGGACGCCGCTAGCGTTATGGCACTCTTTGAAACCGTGCAGCCAGATTATGTTATTCACGCAGCAGTGGATATGAAGAAGTTGACGGATATTCCGACCCAAGTTCAAAACGTATGTCTGGCCGTCAATGCAACTGGCGCGCGACTGGTGGCACTCTCTACAGACGCGTTGCTAGATGGTACGGGCGCGCCTTATGCGGATGACGTGCCGCCATCTCCAATTAGTCCATACGGTGACGCAAAAACGGAAGCGGAGCGGATGATTGCGGAGCTAGTGCCCACGGCAGCAATGCCCCGCACCTCGCTGATTTTTAGCCTGAATCCCATTGACCATCAAACGACTTGGCTGATGCAAGGGCTTGAAGCAGGCAACACTGTCACGCTGTTTACCGATGAATACCGTTGTCCAATTTGGGTGGAGAACTTAGCCGAGCTAGTTCTTGACCTTGCGCAAACCGATCATGCTGGTTTGCTAAACCTATGTGGCGCCACCCGCATGTCACGCTGGGATTATGGCAATCTTGTTTTGGATCTGGCTGGCTTTACAAACCGCGACACGTTGAAAGCAATCACTATTGAATCCAGCGGTTTACGTCGTGCGCCGGACCTCACCTTAGACCTCACGAAAGCAAACGCTATTCTCAAAACGCCAATTATGGGTGTGGATACGCTCACTGCTGAAGACGTTATAAATGCTCACTAAATTTCGACAAGACATTCGCCTGCAGTACTTGGCTGTCTTCTGCGGGGTGCTACTATTTCGCGCCTTGACGACACCAAATGGGGCGTTCTTTCTACATGAAGACACTGCAAATCAACATTTGACTGCTGTGGAGTTGATCCGCGGCTGTTTTATGTGGACGACAGAGAAGTGGGTGCCGACGCTGTTCCTGGCTGGTGCTTACAGTGTATTCGGTTTGCAGAATTGGCTTGAACCTGTGATGCTGTTTTTCTTTGCGGCAGCCACAAGCGTCTGTGTGTTTTATGTAACCAAACGTGCTACGCATAGCATCATTTGGGGCATTGTGGCCGTTGTATTGCTGGAAGCGTTACCGGCTTATCAATACTTCAGCCGAACATACTGGGGCTACACCCCTTTGTTACTCATTGCTGGCTGGGTATTTCTAATGCGAGATCGTTGGTTTTTGGGTGCATTTCTGCTTGGGGCAGGTGTGATGTCGCACTTCAATGCAATGGTCTTTGTGTTCTTCTCTACATTGGTACTTGCGGCGATTTTCCTGAGGTCAAATAGACTGAAAGACTGGGGTAAATATGTAATCGGTGGTTTGATCCCGCTGTTGCTGATTGAGCTAATGCTGTTCTCTTATATGGGCCCTAACCCAATCTTGGCATGGACCACAGGTGTCTATGAAGTGCTTTCACGGCTTTCTAGTGATAGTGCATCTATAGCGGGGTGGAATTGGATTGTGGAAGCGTTAGTAGGCACGAATGGGGTTGCTGCGACTGTTTTACTTGCACCTGCGTTACTTGCTCCATATATTTGGCGACATAATCGCTATCTACTGGCGTTTAGTTTGAGTGGGCTATCAATTGCAGTGTTCTATACCTTACAAGCGGGCTTGTCTGACAGCATTATTCTTACGAAAGTGCTTGTCTTGCAATATCCGTTTTGGGTTGTGTTAGCGATAAGCGTGCTGGCTTGGAGCGTCTCGAAACTAGACCTAGCTGCTAACTACGCTAGCCTAGCCTTGCTTGGATTAGTGTCAATCTTAATGTTCAATACTGGCATTTTTATTCGTGAATTTACCCAAACGCCATATCCCGCCGCAGATCAATGGTTTGCAGATGCTGGCGAACTTGACCTTACCGTAAAAGCGGTTGGTGGCAACAGCATGCCTCCGCAATTTTTTGCAGTAAAAAATGATGTAAAAACATTGGTGCGTCAGCCTGACTGGGTGTTTACGAACTCCACAGAAAATGCGGTGCTGATATTTTTGAACAACCCTAGCCCAGAAGAATTTGCGCCATCAGGCTACGAAGAAAAGGTAATTGCACTAGCGCCGCTTTCAAATCGCTATCCATTGTTGACGGAAGAGGCTTCAGTGACGCGGTATGCTGAACTGTGGTGGCCAGATGTCATTGAACCAACGCAGGTGACATTTCGTGAGCCATTAGTTGTTATGGAAGCGTATTACGAAGGGGCAGGCTG
>JAHDBS010000053.1:8151-17896 GCA_020630225.1 Anaerolineales bacterium
ACAGCACTGAGCTGTTTTTTGATCTATCGGATTACTACGCGCCTCACTAATGATGAATGGGGTGGCGTTGTTGCAGTTGGATTGTGTTTGGCACTTCCTGCATTCCAATACTTTACGCGTACCTATTGGAGTTATGCGGTTCCGTTATTACTCATCACTCTATGGTTCGCAATTCAGCGGAAATATGTCCAAGTGGGCGTATTTACAGGTCTGACGTTACTGGCACACTTTAGCAGCTTAGTTCCATTAGGGTTGCTGTGGCTCTATTTGTTTTTCGAGTTGTATCAGGCCCGAAATTGGCAAACGTTTCTCAAGTGTTGCTTAGCGGTTTTTGCTCCAATTGTAGTCGTGGAACTACTGTTTCTTGCGTATTATGGCCCTGAAACACCACTGCTTTGGACGTTGGGAACATTAAATGCGCTGACTAATCACAGTGGTGTTGCCTATGATCCAAATCTTTTTTGGTTTCCGTTAGGTATTGTCGGTTCCAATGGTTGGTTGCCCGCGCTGCTTTTGTGCACAGCATTAGGCGCAGCTTGGTATCTGAGAAACAATGTATATCTACAGAAAATCGCATTGATGGGCTTAGGGGTTGCCGCTTTTTATTGGACCCAAGGTGCGCTTGGGCGTGGCACGCTGTTTACAAAGGCTTTTACGCTTTTGTATCCAGTTTGGGCCATTTTGGCAGCATTTGTTTTCGTCCAAATTTGGAAGCAGCAATATAAAGTGCAGCGCTATTTACAGTTAGGTACAGTTGTTTTCGTTTGGAGTATCGCATTGTCTACGGCGCTCTACATGCGGTCGTTTACGCAAACGCCTCAGCTTGTACGCGCTGAGGTATATCAGTCTTATGACTATCCTGTCCTAGCGATAGGAGGCTCCACTATTTATACGCCTGCGTTTTATGCGCTTCACTCGGAGCAAGAAACAATTTATGGCACCACTGCGGATCAGTGGGCAATGTTCGTAGAGGCAACGCAGCCGATTATTGTTAACAGTGGAGACAGCCTAGTAGGGCAAGACCTCATAGGCAATTACGAATTGTCTCAGTCTGTGGATTTACAGACGCCGATGAATAATCGTTTTCCAATCCTCAATGAGGAGGCGGGATTAGATCGCACATTAGAAGTGTGGCTGCCAACATCAATGCAAAATAATGCTCATTTTCAAGTTGATGGTGCTACAATTTCGCCTCCCGGTAACTTTTATCCTGGTACAGGTTGTCTCTCTAAAAAACCATACGGGAATGGCACACAGTATTTTTACGAATTGGTTCTTGAGCGTTTCTTTTGAAAACAAAAATCGTTATTCCTACCTATAACGAAGCCAGCAACATTGTCGGCATGTTGGATGCGTTGCGTCGACTTGATATTGATGGATTGTCTGTCTTAGTTGTAGATGACAATTCTCCTGATGGTACAGGGCAGCTTGTTGAAGATTATGCACGTCTGTATGGCGAATTTGTCTCTATTCTGCACCGTCAAGAAAAAACTGGCTTAGGTGGGGCATATATGGCCGGTTTTGAGAAAGCGCTAAAAAGTGACGCAGACCGAATCGTTCAAATGGATGCTGACTTTTCGCACTCGCCAGACTATATTCCGGGGATGCTTGCGAAGCTAACGGAATATGATGTTGTTATCGGTTCGCGTTATGTTGGTGATGGTGAACTTGATGAAACTTGGGGTTGGTTTCGGCTATTTCTGAGCTGGTTTGCAAACCAAGTGACTCAGAAAGTGCTTGGTATTACGGTTAGAGATACGACCGCTGGTTTCAAGGCTTGGAATCGAGCTACGCTGAAAGGTGTTGGTGTGCATCGAGTGAAGTCAAATAGCTATGCGTTTCAAGTTGAAATGGCGTGTTTGACAGAGCGTTTAGGCTACAAGCCTGTGGAAGTGCCGATCTACTTTCAAGACCGCGAAGAAGGCGAGTCTAAAGTGGATTTTGGAACAATTTTTCAGTCTGCGCTGCAAGTGTTTCAAATTGCTTGGCGCTGGCGGAATGTTAGCCCCGCTAACCGCGTGACAGAAACTGGCGAATTACGCTAGCACAATTGCAGTTCTTATTCTTAAATAAAACGTGGCATGTCGATGTTTGACATGCCACGTTTTTGTTTTCTGGAGCTAGCGGCTTGAGTTACATCCCCAATGGCCAAGTAGGAGTGACATCAATTGCTAATTGGCTAACTGCTTCCGGTTCATAGTGCTGGAAAGCAGCAGCTGCAATCATTGCTGCATTGTCCGTACAAAGGAATAGCGGGGGTGAAAAGACAGTTGCAATGTCAGCAGCACGCTCAGTGAGTCCTTGCTTCAATGCGCTGTTTGCAGAGACCCCACCTGCAATTAGGATTTGTTCAGCATTGAATTGTTCGGCGGCTTGCGCGGCTTTTTCAATGAGCACTTCAATCGCAGCAGCCTGGAATGATGCAGCTAAGTCGGGCACTGGCAGACTGCGTGGGGCGGGCTCACGGCCTGCATTGTAGTCTGGATAACGTTTCTTGATTTCGCGCAAGACCGAAGTTTTTAGTCCACTAAATGAAAAGTCCCAAGTGCCTTCTAACCATGCTCTGGAGAAATTGAATGCCTCTGCATTCCCGCGCTTAGCAGCCTGTTCAATGTGTGGGCCACCAGGGTAGGGTAGACCTAGTAATCTGCCCACTTTGTCAAATGCTTCACCGACTGCATCGTCAATGGTGCCACCTAAACGCTCGTAAGTGCGATGGTCTTTCATTACGATGAGTTCTGTGTGCCCACCGGAGACGAGCAGAACAATCATTGGGAATTTCAAGGTGTCAACGTGTTCAGTCAGCCATTGGGCATAGATATGTCCTTCAAGGTGATTGACACCAATGAGTGGTAAACCTGCACCAATGGCAACTCCTTTCGCGGCATTCATACCAACGAGTAATGAGCCAGCTAAACCAGGGCCACGTGTAACAGCAATTGCATGGATGTCATTCAAAGTGACATAGGCTTGTGCCAACGCTTGCTTGATCACTTCATGAATCGTTTCGATGTGAATACGAGAGGCGACTTCAGGGAAAACGCCACCATATTGTGCGTGAATATCGATCTGTGATGCGACGACGTTAGACAGTAGCTTGCGACCATCTTCTACAACGGCAGCTGCAGTTTCGTCACAAGATGTTTCGATGCCGAGAATACGAACAGCCATATTACCCTTTCAATTCAATGACAAATTCTTTGTCAAATTCTCCAATGGTTTCAAATTGCAATGTATCAGGATTGAGCCAGACATAGTCTTCAATGCGCACCCCAATACCTCTGTCAGGATAGTATAAACCGGGTTCGATAGTAAGGACGACGCCTGGTTGAATAGGTGTTGCCTTAGTACGCTGTGACAAAATTGGTGGCTCGTGCACGCTCAGGCCGACACCATGGCCCAATGAGTGGACATATCCTTCGTTAGTTCCAGGGTGACTCACTGTTGTGGGGTGACCACGGTCAGCAAACATCTGATTGACCAAGCCTTGGGCGTAGTCTGTGTCTTGGTTTGCGCGTAACACTTCCATTGAGAGATCGAAAGCATCTTGGACATCATCATAGACTTTTTGTGCTTCAGGTGTCGCGTGTCCAATGGTCCAGGTGCGAGTGAAGTCGTAAAAATATCCACCGCCAGCTTCACATGGGAAAAAGTCATAGACAATGGTTTGACCTAACTCAAGAACAGAGTCGTCTTCTCCATGTGAGTGGGGAACAGCAGAATCACGCGCGATTGCAAAAATAACCCCTTCAGGATCTTCTAGATTATTTTCTGCTGTCCATATGCGGATTTTTGCTTTGACATCGCCAACAGTGAGCGGTGTGCCATCTGTTTTGACAACAACGCCATCTTTGGCACCATGACTAGCAATGAAGTCGCGCGTATTGCGAATAACTGTTAGTGCGTTCTCAGCAAGTACACGTAAGCGTGCGATTTCGTCGGCAGATTTAGTCATGCCAGCTGTTTCAATAACATTCGGACTTGCTTCAGCAACAATATCAATGGTGCTCGCATGTTGACGGAGCAAATCAACGAATTGCAAGGTTACGCTGGCTTCTTCGCGTCCATACAAGCCCACACGACCAGTAATTTGGAATTTTGCAAACGCAGCGGCAACGAGGCGAGCTGTGGCATCAACAGGACCTGCTGCAATTCTGGCAATACTGCTGTAGTCAAACGCATTGCGTTCATAAATATCTAAGCCCGATTTGGCGGCTTCGTCGCGCTCCATCCCTATTGCAATGATCACAGGCGCTTCATCTAGCTTTTTGATGAGGATCGTGTGCTCGCCCACAGCAGCGCCGTTAGCAAGATAGTACATTGCTGGATTGTGTTTGGTTGAGCCAGTCACTAGCAACGCATTTAGATTGCGTTCCGCCATTAGGCGATCTAAGTCTGATTTCATAAGATTTGTCTACTACAGTAGGGTGGCGACACGTTCTTCAACGTGCGCAATTTGATCAGCGTGCACAGTTCGTGGATCGAACACGACTTGATTGTCTAAAATTCGCGCGATGATCTTTTCTTGGCGCAGCCGTTTCATAAAGTGGTCCGGCTTAGCGACAGTCAATGCCACAAGTTTGGTGGGCAGCGTTTCCTCAGGAAGGCTGCCGCCGCCGACCGTGGAGACACCATCGATGCAGCTTGCGCGTTCCCCCCAAGCATTACGCCAGCGTTGAGCCACAGCTTCAATTGTCGCTAGCGGCATGCTTATCATGCGCCAGATTGGAATTTCTGTTGTTGCTTCACCTTTTAGGTAATGCAATAGCGTTGCTGTTAGCGCGGCCAGAGTAATTTTATCTGGGCGAATTGCGCGTGTCAGCGGATGTTTTGCAAGCTTAGCGACAACCTCTTTTTTGCCGAGGATAATGCCGGCTTGTGGCCCACCTAGAAGTTTATCGCCAGAAAAGCTGAGAACATCTACGCCTGCAGCAATACTATCTTGCACAGTCGGCTCAGCAGCTAGTCCAAAGTCAGCGGTTTGTAGAAATGAGCCGGACCCGAGATCATCAGCAACGATGACACCATGTTGGTGCCCAAGCTTAACGAGTTCAGCAAGTGTGGGTTGCGTGGTAAAGCCAATAACGCGAAAGTTGCTAGAGTGTGCCCGTAACAACATTCCAACTTTAGGCTTTTGCTCTTCATCTGCCAGCACGGTTTCAAAGTCGCGCAAGTGCGTTCGGTTTGTGGTGCCAACTTCAACAAGCTTTGCACCAGACTGTTTCATAATGTCTGGGACGCGAAACCCACCGCCAATTTCAACCAGCTGCCCACGTGAAATGGCAACGCCTTTGCGTTTTGCTAACGCTGACAAAATCAGGATCAAGCCTGAGGCACAATTATTGACGATCAGCGCAGCTTCTGCGCCAGTTAGCTCTTGAAGTAAGGTTTGCGCGTGGCGGGTTCGTTTTCCACGCTTACCAGTGCGCATATCGAATTCAAGCGTGTTGTAATCGCGAGCGACAGCTTGCATTGCTGCTTGGGCGGCATCTGAAAGTGGGGCGCGCCCAAGGTTGGTGTGAATGATGACACCAGTCGCATTGATGATCGGGTAAAGCGATGGAGACACCTTGGCTTCTAGTGCTGACTGCAGTGTTACAAAGAGCGTGTCAGTGCTAGGGACTTTGGTTTGTTTACCGTCTAAGACAGCGCTGCGGGTGTTGGCTATTAGCGCCCGAATTTCATTCTTGACTAAGTCTGGACCATAGTCAGAAATTAGAGCACTGCTGCGTTCATCTGTAAGCAGGGCGTCAACAGCTGGCAATTGGCGCATGAGCGCATTGATGTTGCTGGACATTGGTTAGCCGTCGAGCAAGTTGCGCCAGCGCGCACTCTCACGGAGTTCGAGAAAGAATGCGACCATGGCAACGCCCAAGATAGTAAAAATAAGACTAAACAAATTCAGCGTGCCGCGAATTTGGAGCCACAGAAGTAAAACAACAAAAATGCCTACAAATCCTGCACGGCGTAACACTATGCGTGTTGCCGTGTCTTCACTTGCAAAGCGCCGATCCAAAAAACGTATCACTGGAATGAATAATGCTGTGGTGGCAATCATGGCTGCAACAAAGAATACCCATAGGGTGCCTGCGTGTGTGGGTAGGTACATCACTAGTGCTAGCAATGTTCCAATTCCAATGCTTGCAAACCATGCAGTTGCAATCGCGAGACTATCGCCATGTTGAAGACAGCTGTAGGCAATCGCTAGCACTAAAACGATGTAAATCGAGTGCAGCGTAATGAACATTGTCTTGTCAATGGCAAGTGGATATTGCAATACAAAAGCAGCAATCACTCCGGTTGCCGCAATTAAAACGGCGAACGTAATGAGGGCTGTTGCAAGCAGTCTGGGCGTAGTAGAGAACCAATTTTTCATAGCAGAATTTGGGTATGTTTATGATACACTGAATTCGCACGTTCGGAGGAGACCATGGCGACGCTTGCGTTGCTGGGGTTATGTTGTTTTACTCGTAAATTGAAGTGGAAAGCTACTAAATGTAGGAAGTAGTAGCAAGGTAAACAGGGGTTGGCTATCCTGAAAAAGCTTGGCTGATCCGTTAAGGTAGTATGATGCGAATCCGAACTCACTCTGCAATTCTCATTTTTTCATTGGCAATGCTATTGCCAGCCCTCGCTTGTAATCTCCCATTAGGTCCAGAAGAGTCTGCTGATACAGGTCAACTCTCCGATGAAACCGTTATGGAGCAGCTTGAGCAACAGACCGAAGATCTCGTTGTGCCAGTCACTGGTGACGAAGAAAGCGATGTCTTAGGTGTCTTGACTGGCGAAGAACAAGACTCTCCGTTTAGTTTTCCAATCAACTTAGCATTAGATGCTGACGGTAATGTGTACGTTGCTGACCAAGGTGGCGAACGTATTCAACAAGTTGACCCTGACGGCAATATTGTGCAGGTCAATCCACAAGACTTAGAAAACATCGAAACTGAAAACGCAGTTGCCTCCGCAAATTCAAACATTGGTGGTATTTCTCAATCGCTGGCTGAGCAGTTAGAAACCATTGCCGAAATGGCAGTTGCGCCAAACGGCGATTTATTTATTGTCGATGCAGTCGGGCACCGCGTGTACCGTGTAGATGGCGCGCAAAATCGGACGGTGTTTGCTGGCAATGGAACCGCAGGCTTTAGTGGTGACGGTGGACCAGCTACGGCTGCTCAACTCAGCGAACCAAGAAGTGTTGTTGTTGACCAGCTTGGCAATGTATATATTGCTGACTTTGGAAACCAACGGATCCGTCGGGTACGCCCAGATGGTGTCATCGAAACGATTGCTGGGCTAGGGGCAAATGCGGAAGGTCAAAATCGTTAGCCTGACTGTTAGCTGAAAACTAAAAGCCAGTTTGCACAATGAATGCAAGCTGGCTTTTTTATTTAAGTCTAGCTATCTTAGTGTTTCGCAGAGTCACGATTGCGACAACGAATACGAGCAAACTCGCAAATTTTGAAAAACAGCAGCGAATAGTTGCGCGGCGGTTTTCTTTTCCGGTAAACTTTGAGCCGCACTTGTGCGAAATACTTATGTCAATACTTACCTTCTCTGGACTCGGCAAAGCCTACGGTCACCGCGATATTTTTCAAAATCTAAGCGGTGCTATTGAACACGGCTCTCGGATTGCGCTTGTTGGCCCAAATGGGTCGGGCAAAAGCACATTAGTCAAAATCTTGGCTGGTGCAGAACCGCCTTCAGACGGTCAATTATTTAAGAGCCGCGGGTTGCCAATTGGATATTTACCACAGGGTGGCCTGACAGACGACACGCTCAACAGTGAAGACACGTTGTGGCAGACCATGTTGGCCCCATTTGGTAACTTGCTTGAAATGGAAGCCGAACTGCGCGAACTCGAAGGTGCAATGGCCGACTCCAATACTGCGGACGCAGCATTAGCAAAATATGGTCCGCTTCAGGAAGAATTTGAGCAGCGTGGTGGTTATGACATTGAAAATCAGATCAAGCAAACGTTGCGGGGGCTTGGATTTCGTGAAGAGCACTATACATTAGTCATTAGGCAGCTATCTGGTGGGCAGCGTACCCGCGCTATTTTGGCGCGTTTACTGTTGGAATCTCCAGAGTTATTACTGTTAGACGAACCTACCAACCATCTTGATATTGCGGCGATTGAATGGCTTGAAAACCGACTGAATGGCTGGCAGGGGAGTGCGCTGATTGTGTCTCACGATCGCTATTTCTTAGATCGGGTGTGTAACCGGGTTTGGGAAATGGGGCCAGCGGTTATTGAAACGTATCGCGGGAACTATTCACACTATCTCAAGCAGCGTGGCGAACGCTGGGAGCAGCGCCAAATTCTTTATGAAACAGAGAAAGCCCGTTTGCTCAAAGAGTATGAGTTTGTCAAAAAACATATTGCGAGCCAGTTAACAGCGCAAGCGAAGGGGCGCCAGCGACGCATTAGTCGTGAGCTTGAAGTGATTGAAGTTGCTGGCTTCGAGGCGCTTCAAGGTAAAAAATGGTCGCGCGTCATGCAAGACGTTGAGATTACAGGGCGACCAATTGGAGTTGAAGAACTTGGTAATCGCATCAAGGCGTTGCGTGACCCGATTAGTCATCGCGCTAATCTGAAATTTGACTTGAAAGCTAAGCTGCGCTCAGGAGACCAAGTGTTGCGCACAGAAGAGTTAGTCGTTGGCTATGATGAACCTTTGTTCAGCGTGCCCGATCTGCTTCTAACGCGCGGCGAAATTGCGGCCCTGATTGGCCCAAACGGCACTGGGAAAACAACATTCGTAAAGACGTTGCTAGATCAATTGCCAGCCTTAGGTGGTGAGTTCAGTTATGGCTCTAACCTTGAAGTTGATTATTTCGCTCAGGCGCATGAAGGTCTAGATCCAGAAAAGACGCTATTCCAAGAGTTGCAAGACATCACGGGCATGTTAGATGGCGAAGTGCGTGACTACTTAGCACGATTTCTTTTCACAGGTGATGACGTTTACAAAAAGGTGGGAATGCTGTCCGGCGGTGAACGTGGACGCTTAGCCCTTGCTAAGCTTTCCTACAGCGATGCAAACTTATTGTTCTTGGATGAACCCACGAACCACCTTGATATCCCCGCTCAGGAAGTGTTGGAAAAAGTACTCGATAAATATAAAGGTACCTTGGTGATTGTGTCTCATGACCGTTACTTGGTTGACAAATTAGCGACCCAAATTTGGGCGGTCAAAGATAAGTCACTAACGATCTACGACGGCACTTACCAACAATATTTAGAGTATCAGGCGCGCCTAGCGAGTGGTGAAGACAGCAACACGAAAGTCGCAGAAGAAACTGAGTACAGTAAAAATAAGAAAGCACAACGCCAAAAGCAGCGTGATCAACGGAAGCGTGAAAAGCAAATTGCCAAGATCGAAGCGGATATTGAAACCCTAGAAGCGAAGATCAAAACGCTAACAGCCCAAATTGAACAAGCTGGCATTGCACAAGACGTGGATAAGATGCGTACGCTTGGCGAAGACTTTACGAAAGCGCAGGCAGATCTCAATGCGTTGTTCGAAGCTTGGGAAGCGCTGGAAGAAGAATAAATTGGCTGTGCCAACATAACAATATGTGCCATTAATTGGCATTCCTCTTGCATCTATAGCAATAGGCACCAAGCGCCTAGAGACCGTTCATTCAACGCCTGATTTACGCGTCTTTTCTTGCTATATAATCGCAAATCGTGCGTTTCCAAATGACGAAGCGCCACTAAACACCGTAACCAACGTATCCGTATTCT